>NZ_CP100395.1 GCF_017357105.1 Natronosalvus caseinilyticus | reverse complement strand
TACAATCTGGCCGTTAGAATAATACCGACCCGGCCGAGACTGTCGATTGCGCGGGGAGGGGGACATCGCCAGCCCAGGTGTTGCTGCGGATCCTCCAACCACCAATCATCATTTCCCCGCGTTTGAACACCAACGCCCTCGATCATTGAGGCGGTTTTGAAGATACTACCGCAGTCCGCAGCAGTGTCGTCACTCGATACCGACATCAACGACGTCGGCACACTCACTCACTAGCTCACGGATATCGTCAGCGGCCCCCGCATCGATTGCAGCGACAATTCCCTCGGTTTCGCCAACGACGAAGTGAAGCTCTGTTGCATCTTTGAAAAAGCGGGTGATTGCGAGTAATCGTCCATGCGCATACAGCGACTCCTGGTGTGGCGTATCCAGTGCTTCTAATCGGTTATCGCGGAAGACTCGCTGGAGATCGCCACAGTCGTATGCTGACTCGACATCATCCCGGGCGAACAGGAAGTCGGTCTCTTCGGGCGTATAGTATCCAACGCTCCGCAGATCGTCGTCAAACTCCTCCTCCAGGTAGCCGAGGAGTTCGCCCGCCGTTTCTTGTGCCATATCGAGTGAATTAACAGCCTTTGATAATAAGAATGTAGGCTACCGCTGAGTGATGCCTCTACCATTTTGAGCTGCTGAATCCTCAAGAAATCGCATATCACTACCTTGTAAATGGTGTTGACATATGTGATGGCAAATATCGTCACTCAGCCAGAACAGTTGGGAGCAATCGGTCTCCCCGGCGAATACATTGCTGCGCTCAGGATTGCGACGAGTAATGTTCTACAGCGAGCTCAAGGAGCGCCTGAAGGGCGCGAGTAGGTCGGGGTAGTTCACGTTTCGTCTCCCTCTTCTGGCTCTTCGATTATTTTTGCGATAGTGAGAAGGGCGTCAAATTCCTCGGGCGAACCCTGTGCCTGAATAACCCCTTGTTCTTTGTCATACTGGATGAACTCAACTTCAGCAGATTTTGGAAGGTGTACGTGTTTCAGGTCAATGGCGATTTTTTCGAACCGATCAATACTCCCATCTGTCTCCGACGGGTCGTCTTCCCATTTCTCTATTTTTTTTCACCAGTTCAGAAACGGCTACTGGTCCGTCTTTTTCGTAGAGACAATACAAAGCATATCGCCGTCTTTGATCTTCCAACAATTCAAAGACTTCGTCTAATGCAACCATATGCAATATTTGCCGTGTTAGCATTTAACGCTCCCTATCGCCACGTTCTCACGTCATTCTCGTACAAGTACATGCGATAGCTCCGCCCCGCTGAACCAACTATTCGCTAGGCGTCGAACGGTCAAAGAGAACATTAGGGGTCTATTCATCACTGACTACGATCTCGTCTCCCTCAATCTGGACTTCGTAATCGTCGACAGAGAAGGCGACCGAAACGTGGTCAGAAGAGGAGACGAGTGCATCGAGAGCGTCCGGATCGACTTGATCAAACAATGTTGTATCGAGAGCGTCCGAAACGTCGGTTATTTCGACGTCTTCAGCATGCGCAACGGCGTCGATTACGGCAATGCTCGGTCTCGTAACCGAGCAGTCGTATTCCTCCCGTACCGAACCGCTATCTCCATCGTTACCCCCCCATACATCTCCTTGCAACTTCAGAGGGAAATATTTGCCGCCAAATGACAGAGAGCGTGATTCTCAACCAGTCTACTACGCAGTTTCTCTATAGCACAACTATCACTGCCAGTCAAGTCTCTCGTGTTCAGACATTATTCAATCGTACAAACTTCAGACGAACGCCTGCCTGCTAAAACCGGACTCATCGAATAAACTCAATCAGCTTGCGCTGGTGATTGAAGATTCTGGCTAAGAACTGTCCACTTACCTCCAAAGGGGAACTAAGAGGTCTTTGTCGATTGGTTGAATGGCTGCTCCCTCACATTTTGTGAAGCCCAAGTTTCGTGACTGCACCGATTGAGAGTCCCGCAATCCCAAGTAAAACGATGATAGGAACCCCAATCGAGAGCGTTGTTCCCAGCAATGGACTGAACGTTATATCAGCACCCGCTAGCATCTCTCGAACGACGTGGCGGCCAACGAAATAGAACTGAATGCCGAGTCCAATACCGAGCAGTGCAAAGACCGGTAATATTCGACGTCCCATACCCTATAATCGAACACCCCACTATAGAGGCCTCTGGCCACTCTACAACCATATGTCAAGAACTATGTGGGTGACTCTCTCGCTTGATCGAGTTGCGTTCTAATATTGGGCATAAGCAATTACAACGATTCTCAGAAATTGTGCAGTCACCTTCGCAGGTGGGGTACGATCATCTAATCCGACTCTTTTTATCCAATCGGGCGGCCAACGCCGGCGATGCACCCACAGGACGACCTCCTCGTGATCGAAGCGCTCGTCGAGTATTCCCGAACCCGTCGCGACCACGCACCCGACCGGAGCGAGCGCGCCTACGCGATCGCCGACACGATGGCCGCCGAGCACGGGCTGGGGCTCGAAGATGCGATACGGCAGATCGAGTAATTGAACCCCCCAGAACTAGTAGTGGGCCAACATATTTATGTAACGAACAGTCCTCTGTGCGGTTATGTTCCGACGAAAACTATTGGCAACTGGTGGGACTCTCCTCTCGCTTACGATTGCGGGCTGTGCCTCAAGCGACGACGGCAACGGTGACCGAGAGGAAGGGGCAACTGACGACGGCAACGGAAACGGGAATGGAAACGGAGAGGATTCGGGCAACGGAAACGGCGACGATAGCAGTCAGGAGAGTAGCGACGATGATGGCAGTGCCGAAGAGGAGAAGCAGGTCGAAGTTCTCGAACATGAATGGTACAACAATGGTTCCTACGACGCGGGTGTGAAGGGCCGTCTGGAGAACGTTTCTGGCGAGGAGCTCTCCTATGTCGGCATCGAGGTGTTCTTCCTCGATGAGGAAGGGACCCAAATCGGAGAAGGACTGGATAACACGACCGATCTTGCTGAAGGCCGGGTGTGGGAGTTTGATGCGGGCTATCTCGATGATGACCCCCAGCGCGTGGACAGTTACGAGATAAAGCCCGATGTAATGAATTACTGAGCTCCATCATCGACGAGTTATCGCCTTAGTTCAAGGTATATATACCATCCGTGACTTTTTACTCTCGGAGAAATATCAGAATCCATGGCAAACTACGATGAACACGCACGGTGGGGGAAGTATGCTGCAATCGGTGCAGGCCTCCTCGCTTGTGCACTTGTATACAGGAGCACGAGAGATCCAAGATGGGCAATCGGTCTCGGTGGAATAGTCTCCTTCTTAGTATTCGTGTTCTCAATCTTCCCCGATACCGATCACCCCCAATCGATTCCATACCGGCGAGCGGTAATTCTCGCAAAAATCGGAATTCTTGGTGTAGGCGGTTATTTCGTCTATATCGGGTTCGACAAGGTGTTGGCGTACGTTTCGGCGACGGTTGCAAATCTCGTCCCAGATGTTTCGCCTGCTGCATTGACTATCGGAATTATCGCGCTTACCATGCTTGTTGCGATGGCGCTTGTCCCCGACTTCATAAATCGGGCAACGGGCTCTCACCGGGAGTGGACACACAGCTGGTCTGCTGGCGTGGTAATAGCACTGAGTCTCGCCTCGACAGGTGTCGTCGGCTTATCACAATATGGGGTTGAAACGCCCTTCCCGATCGAATACCTCGGAATTGCAATTGTCGCAGCGGTGTTATTTGGACTCGCAATCCACTTCTACCGGGATGGAATCCTATTCGGAAAGTAGCGTAAGTACCCCCTCCGTTTCCTATCCGTCCGCTAACAGGCGTCAGACGTTGATATCTTGGGTATTAGCATCTAGGAGTAGAGACGCGCAAAGATATAGCGGCATACGGTACATGACGGCCTACAAACACCCCAATTCCAACGATTTCTGGACTCTCACAGCCTGAAACCATATTTCGATTAACCCCAACAGTACACAGCACATTAGACCAATAGTCTGCGGTGGATTTACTAGGGTTGCCGCTGTCTGGTAAGCTAAGTCGATGGAAACCAGCAATTCAGGGCCTACACCCCAGGGAAAACGGCTCGAGGACGCAAAGGCAGAGTTCCTTGAGCGCCAGTCGGGGAACTACGCGAAGAATCTCGACCGCGTGCTCGAGAAGTGGATCGACTGGTGTGACGATCGTGGCGTCACCACACTCGAGGGCGTGAGTAAACGCACGATGGGGAACTACGCCGCCCACCTCGATCGGCGCGTCGAAGCGGGCCAGTCCGACCACGTCGACGGCGGCATCGCGGCGTCGACGGCGTGGACCTACTACAACCAAGTGTCGGCGTTCCTCTCCTGGGCGGTCAAATACGACTACCTCGCGGAGAACCCGGCTGAGAAACAGGTCGCGAAAGACGACATGCCGCCCCGCCCATCCTCGAACAGCGGCGACCAACAGTTCTGGAGCGTCGAGCAGCGCCGGGCGATCGTGGACTACGTCGACGAACGAGCTCGGGACGCGATCGACGAGAAAGGATCGGACGCTATCGAAGAAGTTCGTGACCGGGCGCTCATCACGGTTCTCGCGTACTCGGGCGTACGCGGCGCCGAGGTCCTTGCCGATTCGAACGACGCCCGTCGGAACGGTCTGCGCTGGCAGAGCGTCGACCTCGAGGCCGGGACGATCACGGTCCTGGGGAAGAACCAGCAACGCGAGGAGACGCCGCTCACCTCGAAAGCGGTCGCACCTCTCGAGCGGCTGTACCAAATCGTCGACCCGCCGGCCGACGGCTGGCCGGTGTTCCCCTCGAGGCATCCGCCGTCGCTGTACGGGGCGATCGAGGACGCCGACCACGATCGGCCCGACGGAAACCCGTGGGCGTACGTCCTCGAGCACGGCATCGAACCGCCGTCGCTCTCGACGTCAGGTGTACGCACGCTATTGAAACGCTTCTCCGAAGAAGCAAACATCCCCGATCTCGAGGATGGTGAGTATCTGACGTTGCACGGGGCTCGCCGGGGTGTCGGTGAAACACTCTTTCGCGAGCGCGGCGCCGCGACCGCTCAACGGATGCTCCGGCACGCCGATCCGAAGACGACTTCGCAGATGTACTCCCACATCGAAGCGAGCGAGCTGGGCGAAGACGTCAGTGAGGTGTTCAACGGTGAATAGAACTCTCTAACAGTATCCCTAAGCGCCCCTAAATTCAACATGACAGTGTCTCGTTCACACGATCAAGCAGAGCGTGAAACAGTGAAATTAACTACTTACTGGCAATTCATCAGTGCCATTCTTCAAACTTTGTCGAAAATTCTATGCAAACCGGGACAAAAAGCCCTTGTATACCTTGTTCGAACTGTCTTCTGACTCACCAATATTGCTATTTTCAATATTTAATCAATAGAATACAAATATTTAACCCAAATCTTTATATGCATATTTGGCATAGAATTAATATGAATCGTCGTTCAGTCCTCCAAGCGACCGCATTGATTGGAACGACCTCTATAGCAGGATGCCTTTCTAACTCTGTATGGAACGCAGACGACCCCGAAGCGCTTCCCTCCGCTTCTACTCATCGACCACCAAATGGTACCCCAACTGAACTCATTAGAGCAGATTACACAGATAATTCTCACGATGAAGCGATCCCATTAACTGAATTTGAATCTTCCGCCCAGCGTGAACTTGCAATCGCCATCACCCGTCTCTCTTATTCTGGCTCTGGTGAATCAGATCTTCCGTTTGGCTTAGGCGACTCAGATTTTGCACTATCTGATACAGACCTCTCTTCCTCGGTAGTTGAATGGCATGGTGAGTATTTTCGAGTAAGAATGCCGGTTGGTGAACCGGAACCTAACGGGGTTGAATTAGTAGACCCATTTGAGCTCGAATTAGCGCTTGAAGATGATAGACTTACGGTTGAAGTTGTGAACAGGAGCGAGAAACCATACGAGGTTAATCACTACGGAAGACCGTACCACGGGATACTGGTTGCATGGGACGGTGAACCGCATATTCTCAAAAACGATTATTATACAGATAATGAAGCGATAAACGTAAAGGGAGATTTTGTCTATCCCGACCATTATCGAAAACATGATGATCTTCCTGGGATCCTTGAATTGAAGCCTGAAGAATCAATCAAAGAAAGATATACAGTACCAAATAATCTTGATGCTGAGACAACGATCTGGATGGACACAGATTTCCGCGAAAGTCAAACATCAGAGGATACTAAACGAAAATTTCAAACCTATGTTTGGGATATATATGTAAAATAGGTTTCGAAGGTCGTGTTTAGAAAAGAATGAGGGTCAAACTAGGTGAATTCAGTTGTTCCGTGAGAAAGCGCCTGTTTTAGTGGTTGTAGGAGCTAGGACGGTTAGATTTTGTGAAGCTAGATTGTGCTGTACCGGGCTATGGATTTCGATGACAGTGGCTAGTTAGGTCCGTTTGATGAGCGAACAGGCTGTGGAGCGTGATCAGAATAAATTTGTAGTCTAACACAATCTCTGCGAGTCTGTGTTACTCGCTGATAACTATAGCTATCTGACTGCAACCTTGTTAGGAGATTGAGTGGTTAATTCGGTTACATCGGTCGAAACTGATCGGAAAGTGGGTATGAGACGTTGAATACGCAGATTAATAACCTCCACAACTCTTGGGTGGGTGATCGGGCCAATGTTAAACGGCGTATTTTTCGCTCTGCAAAACTCCAAGGCTTGTTACCTCGTCAACCCTTGAATCATGGCTGCCATCCTGTTTTATCACATGATGGATAATATTTTAATATTATCAAAAACTAATTTATGTGGCCATCAACTTTATACTCTGTACAATATGCTGGTCGATCAACTCTTTCATCTTTACCATTTGTTCCGTCATTATAGCAACCGTATTCAACTGCACCAATATCATTCCAACTCGACATCACTGTGGCTTTATCATTCGCAAATATCGCTGCATCCCGGTGTTCTCCATTATATAGATGAATCAGTTCGTGGAAAGATATGTTGTCTATTGGCGACCAAGAAAGATCTCCTTCGTAAGCATAATCAACAATTCCTACTCTATCATCGCAATAAATTGCACTCCCTATTGTTGATACCCATCCTTGATGTCCTTCTTGATCCGCATGGTCTAATATAATAACTGCATCAGTAGAATCCCACCAATAAGGACCATCATCATTGAACCATTCAACTGCCTCGTCTAACCGATCCGAGAGGGGTTGTTCACTATAACGATTGAACTCAAGATCCAATCTATCATTCGTCTGTGTATAGAAGTACGCGTCCTCAGAATCACTTAAGAAATTTTCCCACTGAGTAGAACAATGATCTGCTGCTCGATCTAAGGTACTCTCTGGATTACCTGAATAATACTGGTAAAATCGTTCTGTCATAACAAAATCCTGGATTACAGTCATACGTTTTCACCTTTTTTAGAAGCTACAACAAGATTACCCTTGCTTTTTGCACTTTCTTTCATATTTCTATAGTGCTTTGATAAAAGATGATCTGATTTTCTAGGAACCACAATTTTGTCTTCCGCTCCAAAGAACTCTACTACACCATGGTGCCGAGCAATTAGTGTTGGCTTTATTTCCATTTCGACCGGGTCAGGTTTTATAAACCGTTCTTTTGTTATGGTTTTATCATTCATCCTTGATTTGATTTCAACTTCCTCTGTTTCATTTGGCTTGGGAATTATGTGGACTTTCTCTTTCTCCAACGATATTTCTTCCATGTCACCATTATCTAGATGGATGTTTTTATCACCAAAATTCAAATCAACCCCTTTATTTGCTGCAGTAATCTTTGGACAATACTGGGAATAGGGGTTAGATAATCTAACATAGCTAATACCATGCCCTTGGAAAGTTCCATCAACAGGCAACACGTGTGTTTTAGTTCTATTTTTAAAATATGAAGGAGAGCGAATTTTGCCTTTATATCCAATGGCTATGTTTTTTGGACTCTTATTTCTTTCAGATGTTCTTAGAAGTGTTACTACCCCATCAGATGTTAAATATTCTAAGCCACCACAACCTACAGTAGTTGTTTGATTGCTCACTCCTCTATACTCTACGCTTAATTCTGTGAATTTACACGTGCCCAATAAGAGATCCTCGGCTGCTGCAGTACTTGTGGCTGATAACCCAGTTGTACTTAATGCTGTAATCATACTTGCCTGCTTCATTATTTCTCTTCTTGATTTTTCCATACTTCAAACACCAAAATGACATTATAGACAACCAATTATAAATCTTTCTGAGTTTTACATTTTTTGAAAGTTGGTGTGATGAATCGACATATGAAATTGGATTTGTTTAACTCACTGTACAATAGATAATGTAGATGACATAAATCATGACGTTTAACGGAACTCATAATAACAGCTTCACGTAGACATACCATCGCCAACTGTGCGCCATATATAAATGAGAAGTCCGTTTCAGACAGCACTCGAGTACGCCGATCGACGCGTCAAGACGGCTCGGGAGGGGATGCTCGACGTCCCGCTCGAGGACCTGTTCATTCCGCCCAATCGCGTGCTCGACCTCGGTCCCGGTCCCGACCGCGACGAGCTGGTCGCCGCCCTCGAGTTGGGGTGTGTCGAGCGCAACGTCTCTATCCCGCACATGTTTTCCTTCGGCGCTGGCGACGCTAGCGAGTGGGACGACTGTACCGAGTGCGGTCACCCGGTACCGGTTCGCTACGACGAGCGCTGTCGGATGTGCACCGACGGTGAGTGGACCGACCGGATGACCAGCGCGATCGAGGCGCTAGCCCGTGGCGCTCGCGAACGGAACAGCTCGTTCGCTCATCGCCTCCCGACGCAACTCTCGCCGACCGAACCCGGCGCGGCCCCGCTTCCGGGAGCAATCCTCTGGCGGCGTCACAACGCCGAGGGGACGTCGAAACTCGTCGAGGTCACCCAGCGCCTCGAAGACGCCGACGACGGTCACTTCGAGTACGTGTTGATGGACCCGACCCACACTGACCGCTGGCAGTACCACGAGGACGACCTCGAGGATTGCTTCTGGGATACGGGTCTCCGGAATGAGGAGATAAAGCCGATCATGGACGACCGGATTCGCGAGGTCTTCCAGCGGGTTCACCCCCATCTCTTCCGGACGGTTCACGACTCGGAGACGCTCGAACCTGCCGGCGAGCAGTGTATCGGGTGCCGAAAACGGAGAGACGAATGATCGACCGATTCGCTGCGAACTCATTCTTTCTCATCTAGGAAATATTCTGGATCAGACAGACGTTCAATGGCAAGCTCGCCCCGCGCAATAACAAACCAGACCACCCAGATAAAGCTAAACCCAATCGTAGCTGCGACAACATTGACCCACGTCACATCAGGATGCGTTAGAGCAAGATAAACCGCCCAAGCTGAACAGAACACGAAAACGAAGGTGAATCCCCTCTGATATCGGGACAACGCATTCCACATCTGGAGGAGGAAGGAAATTCTGGACATCATCTATTCCTCCGATCCCTCGCACCGGTGCCAGCCCTTCTCGTCGGTGTGGTGAAGGACGTACTCGGTGTCGTCTTTCTCCAAAATGAGGTACTCGTTATGCACGCTGGGCGTATCGAGGGTCATCACGCTATCGAACGCGTTCTGGGACTGGAGGTCCTGAAACTCGTCGAACGTGAGTGGCCGGTCCGGAAGGACATCTTTCAGCGCCATACGTGGGTACTCGAGTCAATCTACTTGAGTGTTCGCTGGCCCTGACGGTTGTCTCGAGCTCCCCTGAATACGACGGGAAAATAGTCTTCGCTCTCACTGGCGGAGTCCAAAATGGTCTGTTACCCCCAGGGATACAGACCGTTAGGCATTGTAGCGGACGAGTCGCACCATCATAACCCGGCCACCCCTCAGACCCAGTGGCCGTTTCCGCTACCGATCGACGTACTGGGACCTGTTTTCGAGGACTGACTACTCGTACAGATAGGAGAGGATATACGCAAGACCAAACGAAAGCAATGCCACCCCCACGGGAATCGGGTGGAGACCATCTGTCGCGAGAAGAACGAACCCAGACACCGTGACACCAATAGCAGCAAGTGCCACCTGAAGGGCGACGATCGTGGTGACGAGGTGCCTTTCAAACCGGCCTCCAGCGACCCGAAGCTGAAGATCGGGAGGGGCATCCTGACCAGCAACCATAGGTGAGATTGTGAGCGGGGCTGCAATAGGTGTTGGGGCTCTTACTGATCGACGGACCGGAACCCCCAAGTCAGGACCTTACTCGTACAACTTCCCGAGGAGATACACAGTGGCGGCCATCACGAAAATAGCCGGAAGCCATCCGAAAAGGTAGGTGACTGGCCGGGACCCAAACACGGAGTTCGCGGTAATGAGCGTCCAGATCAAAAGCGTCAAAATGAGTGCAATAGCGGTGAGCCCCCGAACGAGAAGAATCAACAACAACACGTTCTCTTCATACCCTTTCGCATCGAACCGGAGCTCGGCATCTGGGAGTTCGATCCGATCTGTGTCTGGCTCACTCATGCCCGTGCTGGTAATCGACCTGTAAACGGTTTAAGTGTTATCGGTAGATTGGTACAAACTACGAATCCACGTACCGAAACCCGCGAGTTACGGGCTTACACGGCACCGCTTCCTCGCAGGGCTCGAGTGGCTCGAACCAGAGGTGGCCGTGGTCGACATCGATTGTCTCCAGAAACTTTCGTGAAAAGTGAGGACCCTGGTGAATCAACCGAAACTCCCGAGTCCTGATTGACCGATTCTTTCGTTCGCTTTCTCCCAGAGCCTCTCTTGATTCATGATATCTTCCATGATTCCCCTTGCAGTCTTATTTTCGCACGTAAAGGCAAGATCAAACCGGTGCCGGGCGTCATGAGGCGAGACTAGCGCTTTCGTTTTCACCGGGCGAATCTCGGGATTTTCTTCGAGCTTTTCTTTATACAAATTGACATACTCATCAGCGCTGGCAGCGTTCGGCCAATCGCTATCACCCATCGTTCGCTCTACAGCACCGTGTGCGTGTTCAGCTCCTTCTGCAGCGCTCCGCAGAACGCCGGTCGTTTGGTAGTTAATCAGAATATCCATATTTGACCTACCAATGAGGGTGTCCAACGTCGATTTCTTCGCCGTGAGGCCTTTTGGATCGACGAAAGTGAACCAGTGACTAGATGTATTTACATCGGCAAGGAAACTAACTCCCCGATTGGAATCCATTTGCATTACTCTAATATATGGGTCATCACACCGTGCAACGAGGAAATCTTCACCTTCTACACCTGCTGGACTCACGTCGAACTCAAGGCCCAACCGGTCTGATATAGTTTCATGAAGCTTGTGGAAATGTGCCTCGGAGAGTTCGTAAAAGTAGAATCTGTCAAACGAGTCTTGGTGATTCTCGAGTGCAATGATGGCAGAACCATCGATTGTAACCCCGTTATCATCGATCACTGTCCGACCCGTCCCTGAGTGTGTATCGACGTACCATTTATCCTGTCGCCAGTTCGAATCCATTATCGTGGTGTACACGTCGAGGTATTCCTCGAGAATTACAAGCTTCGCCGATGTTTTCAAGTCCCCCCCGTCGAAGTGGTCAGTCATAGTTATTGACCAAAAGATGATGACTAATTCCGCATAAGTGTTACTGCTAGTACAGGTCTTCAGGAGAAGGGTCTATGATAACCGCGAGGGGATCTCCGGCATTGGTTCGTTTGGGATTTCCCGATCTGCAAACTCTTCGGGTGACTGCCTGTCTTTCCACTGCTGTAACCACTCGGAAACGTCGCTATTAGCGTGGTTTATCTGGTGTTTGTCTGGCCACAGGTGTACTGGTAAATCAAGTTCTTCGCCGATTTCTTGAACCGCTTTGAACTGCTCGAGGGAATACGAAAGCCACGTTTCTCGATCACGCAACGAGTCGAGTTGTCGGGCGAGTTCCGTTTCACCGGCGTCACGGGCGGCTTCGACGGTCATCTCGAAGTTCCCGCCTCGCGGGTTGATTGGTTCGTGGAAAATCACAGCGGGGTCGCATTCAGCAATCTGCTCTAGATGAGCTCGGAGATCGGAACGGGATTGGGTCGGATACGTCGGGCTCATACTTACGAAGGTTTGTACGCCAGCCTCTGAGAACTCTCGCAGCCCCCGGAGCCGATGTTCCGGTGATGGCGCCCGCGGCTCGATCGACGCAACTTCCGCAGCGTCCATCGTCGGGATTGACGAACCGATTGTCACATAGTCGCCAGCCTGTTTGAACGTCTCGAGATCTTGTAGTGCAAGGATCGGATTCCGGGTGAGAACTCGTGCGTACTGCCCGTGCTTTGCGAGGAGCCGGACGACCTCTCGGGTGATCTTACCCGCACGACCGTCCATATAGCAATCAGTCGCGAAAGAAATACCGACGACACCACATCCCTGATCGGTTTCATTCCACTTTTGCTTCCGCTTGAGTATTCCGTCTAGGTGGTCTGGGATTTCGTCTCGGTACAGTACGTAACTCCCCCATTCGAGTTGTGGGTTGTCCACGTCGGCGTGGTCTTTGAGCATATCCGGTCTGGTCCGGACAGCCGGAGTGCTCGGAACGTAGCAGAACTTACACCCGTGGCGGCACCCGGTCGCGACGTTGATAACGTAGTCACACAGGTGTTTGCTGTCTAACCCGGATTCGCTCAGTATCGCTTGCGTAGGGTCCTTCCCTGTTGTCACTCCCCCGGAACCTATCGACATATTAGACTTACTATGCTGGCTAGCAATAATTCTTCGGCCGACCGGCTCTGATTCACTGTTTGATCCCGACTGAGACGGTCGCTGGCTCATACTGTACCTATCTGACTACAGCCCAATAAGTAATAGTGAACAATTCTGTTTTACCGACACTGATTTTAAATACATCAGTGTGGCTATCTCACTGCCCCGGACACAACGCCTCGGCCACCATCGAATACGTTCGTCCGCAGTTCTCCCCCAGCACACTCGACGAGAGAAGGAATCACGAGGTGTTTGCTATCGGTGCTAAGGAACCATCTGCTTGTGTGATTTCGTATCATGATCTGAAGTTAGTGTATCCGTTTGAGCACTGCCTCGACCGTCCCCTCTCCAACCCCGTGCACGGACTCGAGTCGCTCTCGATCGGCGCCGCGCAACTCCTCGAAACTCGCGAACTCGCGGGCGATCGCCTTCGACGTCTTCGGGCCGACGCCGTTGACGTCCTCGACGAACGCGCGGATCTGGTCGTTTCTATCGTCGAGGTCGAACTCCAGGCGCCGTTCGAGTTCGTCGGTGTCAATCTCATTTTGCAGCTCGAACATCCCATGGCCCATAGCCTATGGATTTATTACATTTTGCCACTCGCTAGACTGTTAGATAAAATGAGTGTTCAATACACCACATTGATGTGGAGGGGTTTGATGGGAGTGGATCGTGCGTGAGAAAGGTGCTTCTCATTTTCGGGTGTGTACTCTTGATCGTCGGTGGTTCAGCGACTGCCAGCGGCCAGAGCCTCTCCCAGGAAGTGACGGGAGTTTCAATTGGGCCTATCGGTGGTCACCCTGGTTTCGCAGGAGAAGTAGAAGAATTCGAAGACACCGCTTCGGAGTATGTGGTCGACGTGCCCAGCGAGGTTTCGATAATCGCCGTTGATGCTGACGAGACGTACGTCGTCTTTAGCGATGAACCCATTCCTGCTGGCGAAGTGATCGCTGAAGGGAACGTGATTCCACATCCAGATCCCAGTTTCGATATCCTCATCGCGAGTGATTTCGAGGTTGACCAGAGCGGAGACCGAATCTCGTTTGAGGAGCTTCGGTCGAATCCAGAACAGTACAGCTACGAAGTGATCGAACTGGAAGCCAGTACCAGTACGGCAGCATTCGTGGCCAGACCAGCATCGGGAGTGGCTGGGGAAAGCAATATCATCGCCTTCAATGAACCCGGGTCGGGCTTCCCTGATCCGCTCGAGTTACCGCCTGGAGCCCAGGGGAGATGGGCGACACTCAACGTCTCTCCAAATGAACTTGGTTCGCATAACGAAGAACAGTCGCGCCTTCCTGAAGACGCGTATCATGGATTCTCCCTCGAACGCCAGTTCTGGGGCCACGGTGAAGGGACGATTACAGCCGTCGCGATGCCCACTTACTTTGGGATGGATGGGGACATGGAATTCTCTGGTCTCGAGTTCTGGGTCGTGGATGTCAACTACGATGCCCAGCGGATCTCCGGCGCCTCTGAGATTGAAGAGCGTGGTTCGGAACTTGAGGGCAAGACCGTCATCCTCGAAACCGATGTCGTGGGGACGACTACCTCGAGCCAGAACTTTCTCACCTCCGTCGTCTCGTGTGGTGACCAAACCGTGTGGATTCCGACGACTCCAGTGTGTGTTCCCGTCTCGACGGACACTGTAATCCACTCTGGCGGTCTCGTCGATGGAACCACCGTTGTTCCTTACGCTGGGTTCTCGAGTACGATTCAGAACACGGTCGTCGAGCCCGAAGAGGGACGGTACGAGATCACTGGTGAAGTAGTGAGCGCGAGTGAGCTCGAGGCAGATGTGCCAGGGAAATACGCACTCGTCGCCTACGATATGGAGCGAACAGGGGACGTAGCTCTATCTGGAGCAGTCAAAAGCGAAGCCAACCAGATGGCTGACAAACTCCAATCGAATATCGAAGACCAGCTACGTCAGGCGATAGAGGGCGAGGCCGAAAGTGTCGATGGGTCCGGGTCCGGTTCGATTGTGGTTGATAGTCCGCCAGTAGAGGATGGAACGATCAATAGCACGGAGGAGAACACGGACGAACATTCCGACGCAACACCTAACCAGAATACAGAAGTTCCCGAGGCAACAGTCGTATCAGCTTCCGTCGAAACCAATTCCGAGCAAACTGACGTCCACGTCGAGATTGCAGCGACGCTCGAAAATCCTAGTAATGAGACGGTCGAGAAACGGCTCCGGGTATATGCTAACGGAAATCTAACCGAACTCGAAACCGTGACCGTGCCGAGTGGCACCAAACAAATCACGCTCGAAACTCAATTTGCATTCCCTGGAGAGTATCAAATTGAAGTCGGAAACGTGTCTGCGGGGCAGGTTTCGATTACCGAGCCACCGACCACAGACCCCGTCGACAACACAGATACTGACGAGGAGACGAGCTTCCTGGAATCTGTTGCATCGTCGGTTGCGGGTATGTCGACGCCGATCGGGCTGTTCATGTTTTACTCCGGTGTGTTGCTCTTCCTCGGTGTGGCGGTCGTTGAGCTGATGCGGACGTACAAAGAGTATTTTTCCGAGTCAGAGGTCAAGACCTCGAACAAGCCTGGCTTGATTGCCCTAGTGATCTCCGTCGTCGCGATCGCCTCAGGTGGGGTACTGTCCGGTGGTGGGTATCTGGCTTTTGGAATGCTCATCTTCGTCGTTGGGTTGCTCTCTGCGTGGGTTCTATTGCTCTATGAGCTTCTGAAGCAGCTGTATCAGCGACTATAACAAGAGAAGAGGAGTTAGCCAGTCCTCGGGTTCGTATGTCTCCAAAATCTGGTTAAGCCGCTCGAGCTGTTCTTCCGTCGGGAGCGGTCGGGGACTATCAGGTCGTGTACTGGTCCCCCATAGCTGGCGGAGGCAGACGGATCCGGATTGTCTTAACCAACAAAATTATGGATTGTTGTTCCGTGTTGGTTAACACGAGAGTTGCCGATGTCCTATGAACCACCGCCCCACCGGCACACCTCTCGACGGAGATAGTCAACAGCCTCAACGAGTCTACACTGGACCAACTCCGAGACATTGCCCGCTACGCCAATGAGCTGGCCGAACACAAGAAGTGTGAGGGGCCCTCACTCACGAAGGGGCGAGATCTACGACTCCTCGTACTACGAAACGCAGCTCGTCCAAGTTGTCGAAAGCATACTTTCTCCTTTTGGTTGGGATCGCAAGGACATTCGACGAAAGCTCAATGGAACACGGGTAGTCGGTATCACGGACTGGACCTGACGAACCCCCTCCCCCCTTTTTCGAGTTGTAAATTCGTGACGGTGGGGAAGGGATGAACAGCAAAAAAGGTGATCAGACAGCCAATTGTACTGGATACACGAAATAGAAGGTCTGAAAACTAGATTCTACAATATACATTTACCAATACGAAAGTTTATGTAGTATATCTACTAACCATAACCCTACTAGATCATAGGAAAACGGATCATCTATCCAAGCTAAATGATTAAGCTCGTAGAGAGAACACGGACTCTTCAATCTCATTTGGGGTCTTTTCCTGTGTATCTTGATGTTTTAGAGCTTCTCCGCCCGTTTTCATTTTCGACTTTCATTCCTTTCCGTCTTGAGTGGTCTGTGCCCAAGCGACTTACAACTCGAAAAAGGGGGGAGGGGGTCGAACATTCGAGATCAACAAACTGATTCCATGATTATAGTGTTTGCAGATCAATATTACTGTCACTCGTGAACTGGTGCCGCAAGCGTTGTCCCTTCACAACAATCCTAGTTCTTACAACTCGAAAACGGGGGGTGTGAGACGAATCCTATCATCCAAAACATCCTTCACAAAATCCAAATCATGTAGATTTTGTCTTCATACTCGATTCGATTCACTTGCACTTACAACTCGAAAATGGGGAGGGTGGGAGAACTGTGCCAGATATGTTACCTCTTCTCAAATCGTTACAACTCGGAAACGGGGGAGGTAGTCACGATAGGATTCCGATGACGAAGATCCTCGAGGATCCGTTACAACTCGACAACGGAGGGTAATAGATTCCGAAGACGGTATCTGGTTCACTTCGAGAATGCACAACTGTAGTAGTTAGATCGTCTGATTTCGCCCAGTTACAACTCCACAAAGGTCCATATTTTTATACCCAGAGTTCGAGGGGATTCATAATGGGACGAGAGGGACGTAGAACAGAATCGGATCATCCGGAAGATGAAAAGGGTCATGAATCCTCCTCTGTTGATCCAGAAAATCTTGAATCGACGGGCCAGGATGCAGATTCCCCCGATACGTCACAAATGACGTTCGAGAAGAACTCGGATCCCACTGATTCGTCTCAAGAGGCTACGAACGGCGACAGTGGCGGCATCTCAATTCGAGATCGACTACAAACCGAGTCATCCGGTGGAGTCTTCGCGAATAAAGACCTCGTCCGGTCAGATACCATCATCGACGAGGATCGTATCGTCGGTCGTGATGACCAGCTAGGTCGCGTCGTCGACAATCTAAAACCGGTGCTCCAGAACGAAGGCATTCCAGATATGCTCCTGAGCGGCCCATCTGGGACTGGGAAGTCACTCATTATTCATGCGGTCTGCAAATAGATTGTTGAGCTGTGTGAATCACAAGGCAAGACCTTCGGGGTTCTCTCAATCAACTGTGAGGGGCCGAAGACTGCGGATCGGGCTGTTTATCGGCTAGTTAGAGCTGCTGCCGACGATCTCGGCGTTGATCCTGGTGTCCCCCAAACCGGCGTCTCAACGGATCAGAAGCTCGAGCGACTGTATGAACTGATGCGCGAGTACTACGACGGTGTCATCTTCATCCTCGATGAGATCGATATGCTTGAAGGACCGTATCAGGAGGCAGAGTACAATTCTCTTATCTACCAGCTTTCACGGGCTCGAAAACTCGCCGACTTTGATGGTCCGATCTCACTTACAACTATCACGAACTATGCCGATTTCATGAAGGATCTCAACAGCCGCGCACAGAGCTCATACAATCCAGATGATATTTTCTTCGACGATTACGATGCGATGCAGCTTCGTAGTATTCTCCAAAACCGGCGAGACGCCTTCAAGCCGGAATCTCTTGCAGAGGACGTCATTCCGCTTGTTGCCGCGTTCGGCTCCCAAACGCACGGAGATGCGCGGAAAGCGATTGATCTCCTCAGGTGGGCTGGCGAATTAGCCGAACGCCGTGGTGCTGGCACGGTTACCGAGACCGATGTCCGTGAAGCCCAGGAGAAATACACCGAAAATCGAAAACTCCGACACATTAGCGGGATCTCGACTCAAAAGAAACTCTCCATCTACGCTGTGGCGGCTACAGCCCATTACGCAAGAGAACATCCTGAGTGGATACCCGCTGGACCTACGTTCAAAACGTACCAATTCATCGCTGATACGATGGGTGCGGATCAGTACAGTCGAGAGACGTTCGTAAACCACGTCACAGAGCAGAGTACGTACGGTGTGTTGGACTACGAGCGCCGAGGCAAGGGTCGAGGCCGAGGAGTGCATATGTATTTCTCTCTCTCTCTGAAGATCCGGAAACGATCATGGAGACGATTCGTGAGGATTCGCGGTTCGAAGATCTAGCTCACGAAGATGCGACTATCAGTACGGTTGTCCGCGAGCGGCTGAAGCAGTTTCACAGCAAGAACTAATCTTGAACTTATTCTCCCCACACTTACAACTCGAAAACGGGGGGTGTTAGAGCTCTGGGGTGGGTTACAACTCGAAAATGGGGGGTGTCATTCACCGTAATCTCTCGTTACTACTCGAAAACGGGGGGTGGGGAACTCAGGATTCGACGTCCCTTTAGATATGATGTGCTATCCAACCGCATTATCCCATTTACAACTCGAAAACGGGGAGTGTGACCTCTGATTTTCTTGTTGTCAGTTCCATCGAGGAGAATGTTGTAGAGAAACGACGGGAAAGATCTCCCGAATCAAGTTCACTCATCTGGATTGACCGGCCCCTTGTACTTCGATTTTATTTTTTCGCCCTCCCGCCACTGCCAGTAGTAGTAGCGATTGTCGTTGATCTCTTTGATCGTGATCGTTGCCTTCGTTGGAACGTCATTTGGGAGGTCGTCTGGTCGATTTTCGATCTCGTCCTCTGTTGTCTCTTCCTCGAGACGAGCCTTGCGTTCCTTGTGTTCGGCTAGCTCTTCGGCGTACGTGGCAATGTCACGGAGGCGCTCCGGAGTGGACTCGTTGAGCGTATTGACCAAATCCGTCGGGAGGTTCGTCGATGGGGTCGGTGGTTCGTAGGACATCGGCTGTTGCCTCGTATTAACCAACAAGGGTCGACAACCCATAGTTTTGTTGGTTAAGTTAACAGCGTCGACCTGCACCCGCTTCTTGTAACATCACTCGCAACTTCTTTATATACATGTTTCGTACAATGTTACACCATGCTTCGGCGCATCGAACTCGAGGTTCTCGCTACCGTCGAACGCGGCGACACGATCTCCGAGATCGCGACGAAGCTCGACCATAGCGAGAGCTATCTCTCCCGGGCTGTCGCGGACCTCGTCGAGAAAGGCCTCGTCTACACGGAACGCGACGGTCGCCGAAAGCGAGTCGTTCCCTCTGATAGCCGGGCCGTCGAAGTCTACCAGGACCTCGTCCGCCAGCACTCGCACATCGACTTCCCTGAGCTGTTGACCGGCAAGGCCTTCGAGGTACTCTACTACCTCGATCAGCCGCGAACCGTCTCCGAAATCGCCGACCAAAGCAACAACTACCGCAACACGGTCAACCGAGTTTTGAAACGGCTGCGCGACCGTGGTCTCGTCGGCACGGACGACAGCCGATACGACTTCAACGCCGACTTCGACCGACTCAATGAATTCGCACGCGAATTGACGCACCATCTTCACCGACAGAGTCTCGAAGCGGTCGCCCCGAATGGCACGATTCTCTGGGAGGATCACGACGAATTTCTCGCGCAGACCGAGACGGAAGTCGACGCGGAGAACTTCCACGAAACCGGCCTCGCTCGATTCGCGGCGTTCGACCTCCAGTTTCTGTTGACCCGCCACCGCTACTACCTCTACTCCGAGGACGTAGCGGAAATCTCGCCGGCGGAACTCTGCTGTCACACGCTGCTGATTGACGATGACACCCGCCACCGCTCGTACTGTCTCCTGTTACTCACCCGCGTCGACATCGACGAGAATGATCCTCGAGAGCAAGCGGTGAAATACGGCCTGGAAGACGAAATGGACGCCCTGCTCCGGTACCTCGAGACGCAGGGAGCAGTCGACAGTGACCGCCTCCCCGAGTGGTCCAAGTTCCAGGAGCTGGCGGCTGACTACGAGGTGCCACTACCCAAATGAGACCAACATTCGGCCGCAAATACATCGAGAACGAGTTTCAGCGAATCTCAGATGGCCTGTCTGACCCGCTCACGGTTTACCTGATCGGTGGCGGCGCGATGTCGCTGCGCGACCTCAAGGGGGCGACAAAGGATATTGACCTCGTCGTCGCGGACGGCGACGCGTACAGCCAGCTGTGGGCCGTCCTAATGGACCTCGGATATTCGGAGGTGCAATCGCTGGAGGCCGATTACCGGGCGCTGGGTGCGACCAGCTGCGTCGAGAACGACGATGGCTGCCGCCTCGACATCTTCAACCAACAGGTCGCAAACAAACTCGTGCTGACCGACGGTATGCAAGAGCGCAGCGAGCCGTTCCTCGCGACGGATCGACTGACGGTTCGACTGGTCAGTAACGAAGATATCTTCCTGTTTAAGATGATCGCAGGTCGCGACGACGACATCGAGGACATGAATATGCTCGTGCAGGCTGGCCTCGAATACGACGTCGCCCGAGATGAACTCGAAGCGCAGATCGACCGGCTCGGTGACGATCAGTTTGCCACCTTCGCGAACGAGGCTCTGATCGAACTCGACGAGCGATACGGGGTGACTACACCGATCGAGGACCGCATCCAAGAGCTGACGAACCGATACTACCGCGGGCTCGAAGTCCTCCAGGCACTCGATGAACCGATGACCGTTGACGAACTGGCAGCCGATCTTGGAATAGACATCGATGAAGTCCGGGACAGGGTTGCGTATCTTGTAGAATTTGACCGAGTGCGCCAAGAAGGCGACACAGTCAGTCCGGTGGAGTAGTCGGGTCTCCACCTCTACTTAGAAGGAAGTCGACCATCTGGGCGGGGAACGCGTCCCCGTTTGATCTCGTGATCTACTCGACGCATATGCTTGCAGCCACCCTCGGGTGTTCGCTGCTGCCAGTCGGGACAGGTACATGACTCGCTGATGACGTCGACTTCGTACCAACGTCCAGACGCGGACTGCACCTCGTATCGACCACCTTTCGAAAGCAGTGAGACGTCCATCGCTTCATTGACGGCGCGCTGGGTCCGTGGCTCGAGGTCGTCCTGTGACTGTGGGTCATCGTCGACGACCAGGCGGTCGCGAACGTCGCCCGTTCGGCCACCGTCGGGAGCGACGGCTTCCGCAGGACCACGGAGCCGCTCGTAGAGCACTTCCTCCACTGGATGGCCTTCCGGCCACAGGTAGTGGACCTCGCGGCGCTCGCGATGGTCGTAGGAGCCGCACGCGGCTGCGCACCCAGTCCAGACGCGCCAGGCACCGAGCGTTGCCATCACGTCGACGATGTCGTGGGGAACCGTCTGGTGGTCGTCCGGGAAGAACACCCGGAAGCGGGTACACGCTTCTTGCGGCGGGACGGTCTCCCACCAGTCTTCGCTGGAGCCCCAGCTGTCGTACATCGCCTCATCGCTCCCGTAGCCGACAGTCACACCGTCGATCGGCGTCCAGTCCGTTGGCAGGTAGTCTGCCTCCCCTTCGAGCACTCGGAGGACGGCGTATCGAAGATACTCGTGGGCTTGGTTGTCCGCCGTTCGAGCGACCTGGTCGTGCTTTTCGGCAACGTGCTCGGCCTCCTCGAGGACCATCGTGAGATAGCGATCAGTCATGATTCGACGGAGGTCAGAATGCGCCTCCGCCCCTCCGCGGGCGCTGAAAAACTTAACAAACAGAGTGGTAGAGGCCTCTCCTACGTTGGTTAACTGAGTTAGGACGAGAGTTCGTTTTGGAGGACGTCGATGAGTTCTTCTGCCGTCCGACTGATCCGCCCGAGCCGCTCCCGAACGACCTCGGGATCGTCCGACTCCCACGCAGCCAGGTAGAACGCCGACCCACTGGTGTCGAGCCCACAGTAGCGCCCGACGACGTAGGCTACCGCCTCGGCCTCGACTTCACGTTTCGACCGTTCGGTGTCGTCGTCGATGTCGAAGTGGAGCAGGGCGTGCGCGTACTCGTGCATCAGCGTCCGGACGAGGTCGGCATCGTTCTCCCGGGCGCGAACCTCGACACGCGGCTGCATATCGACGAGACTGAGCTGTTTGCAGATGCCCTTCGCTTCACCGTGCGTCCACTCGTCTTCAGGAACGATCCGAACCGTCACACCGAGTTCATCCGCGATATCGGTCAGCCGGTTGACGAGGTCGCCGGCGTCACCGGTTGCTTCAGTCTCGAGTTCGGGGAGCGGTTCGCCCTCGGTCTGGGAGACGTCGAACACCGGGGCGGGCTTGAACCCGACCAGGCCCTTCGACCACTCCTCGGGGGGCGTCTCGTCGTACTCGCAGTCGATTTTCTCATGGTAGCTCGGTGAGTTTTCACACTTCGGGCACTGTTTCGTGATGATCGGTGCCCAGATCCAGATGGCCGACTCACCTTCCTTTACGTGACGCTCGAACTCCTCCTGCCAGGTTCGGTAGCCCGCCACGCGGGTCGCCTCGGGACACTGGTGCTTGATCAGGAGCGTGTTTCGATACGAGTAGTCATGGAAGCGACTCTGCACATCGAGCCACTCCTGGAACTCCGCGCTGGCTTGCGCGTCGTCGACGCCGTCGACGAGGTCGTCAATCCACTGTTCGATGGTACTGTTCATCTCGTCCGATCGCGTGTCGGTCTGATTGAAGGAGACCGACGAGTCACTGATTGTAGCCATTATGCTCACCAAATGGGGTTTTACTGCGACTGTGGCAGTTCAGAACGCGCCGCACGCCTTCGGCGCGTACAAAAAACCGTTCTCTCGGTTAACGGAGTTCGTGGATCTCGTCAGCGAAGCCGAGCGTGACCAGGTACTCGAGGAACTCGTCGAACCGTTTGACGTCACTAGGCGTCTCGGTCGCCAGATGACGCGTCCATTCGATGGCCCACCGGAAGGCGGGATCCGATCCGCCTTTGCCATGAATGTACCACCAGCGAGCCACCTTGAGAACGACCAGTGGGTTCGTTGGTGGCTGTTCGCTCGCTAGACCATGGGTAATCGACTCGATTTTCGCTGGCACTTCGGCTGGCTCGATTTCCCCGGATTGGGTGTGCGAGATATTGATTGGAATATCGTCGATCGACACATCGCCCGTTCGCTGTTGTTGACTCACGGAAATCACCTGACTGTGAGAGCTCTCAATGAAGCCCTCACCCTCTCAAGGGGGACAAAAAACACCACCGGTGGTCTGCCTGTCGGATCTCACCGGCCGATTGTACCTTGGCGCGTGATCAAGGCATCTGGGTTGATATTGAACGCGACGATCGTCGAGTCCTCAGTTGCAATGACGACCACGTCGATATCGTCAATCACAGGGGCACTCTCAGTGTGCCCCACGGATTCACCGCCGACGTCGACGGAACCCTCAAAGACATAGAGGTAAGTGTGCCAACCAGCCCGGGACGGGAGTGTGGTCGCACCCCCCGGCATTGAGCCGACAGTCGTAGAAGTCGACGTCGCTACGGACGAGCAGCGAGGCGTCGGTTTCCTTGGGACCGGAGAGCTGCCTGCTCTCACCAGAAAAAGCTGAAAGCTTTTACTCATTCAATAACTACCATAGTCTTGAATGGAAGGCCAGGTGCAACCTAAGGACACGACCAGCACCACAACCGAAGTTTTCGACCAACTCCGAGAAAAAGTCACACACGAAAGACAGATCGAACGCGAAAAGGCGATCCAGACGCTTACCGACCACTCTGCAAACGAACTAAAGTATTTGGAAGGAACCCCGTTCATTCCCGGAGTCGAGATTACCAGGTCAACACTCACACCTCCGGATGTCCTGTCAGTTGAAATCCCCGTACATCCACAGACAGGTGAAACAGCCAACGTACGAGATAAATACGGACTATACGAGGGTAATGAAGTACTTCTCCAGGGAGAATACGAGGGTGACGATGTGCAAGCCGCCGGTGTTATAAAAGAAATCAAACAGCACTCGATCGACGTCAAGGTTACTGGTGAGGCAGCCGGAGATCTGAGCCGACAAGGAGAAATCGCTAAATCCAGCAATTCATCGATCGGCGGAATACTCAATCCGGTAACATACAATAGGCAGCTGGACGCAGTAGAATACGCTCAGAACCATTCTATCGCATCCGTCCTTACAGGCAGTGAACCAGTTCAGTTCTCCCACCAGTTCGTTGCTAACACACGCGAACTCGACGAAGACCTTTATAAAAATAAACGTCAAAAAGAAGGAATTGAAAAAGCACTGAACGCTGAAATCCTTGCTTGTCTTCAGGGACCACCGGGTACTGGGAAAACACGTGTCATCGTCGAACTGGCTCGTCGTCTTGCCTTAGCCGATAAACGAGTGCTGATCGCAGCAGAGACAAATGCAGCTGTCGACAACATTTTGATCGGAAGTAGTGACGAATTTGAGGCTGACACGGATTCTTTGCTTCACCATCACCTGGAAAACGAAATCAATACTGCGCGAACAAATCTGGATGGGGAAGAGGTCCATCCACTTGCTAGGGAACACTTGGCCGATTATTCTCCAGAAGCTGCGGAGGTAGTAGCTTCTACGAACAGCAGCTCTGCTAAACTGGGTGTTGACTCCTTTGACTACGTGATTATCGATGAGGCTACTCAAGCTTCGATTCCATCCAGTTTGATCCCTATCGTCAGGGGAAGGACAACTATCCTTGTCGGTGACCATAAGCAGCTGCCACCGTTCTCCCAATTACAGAACAAGACCCAGGAATCACTCTTCGAACGCTTGTACGCGGAAAATGGTTTATACGGACCAGATATCGGCACCCGTTTCAACATCCAATATCGAATGAACGAGACAATAGCAGAGTTTCCATCACAGGAGTTCTACGGTGGAGATCTCAAGACAGCGGGAAGTGCAGGGAACATTCGAGGTCAACTCGATATGCTGCCTATGGGAATTTTCGAGGTGAACGGAGATTACGAAGAAGGAAGGATGTCGAAGTACAACCCGAAAGAGGCTGAACACGTGGAACGGGTGATCAAAATGCTTCGGAAGAAGGGACTGCAAGATAATGAGATCGGGGTTGCTGCTGCGCACCGGAAACAGGCAGAGCATATCAAAGACCGTTTGAATCAGGCAGGTATCGGTAATCTCCAAGAGTTGAAAGTCGATACGTTTGATTCTTTCCAGGGAAGCGAACGTGACGCGATGATTCTTTCCTTCACTCGATCGAATGAACGAGGTAACATCGGCTTCTTGGGTGATGAAATAGGAAGACGACGGCTCAACGTTGCCATGACCCGTGCTAAGGCCTTTTGTGCCTTGATCGGTGACTGGGATACGCTTAGAGAGGGTTCGGATCTGTACGAACGCCTCTATCAGTACGTTGACGCAGAAATCGCACCTGCGACGAAGGTCACTCTTTAGACGTACCGGGATTATTAAGTATGGATTCGGTTTGGATTTTCTAATAGTCAACGTGGGTACGGAATCCTTCGCTCGTTTTAGAAAGATAAACCAATTCTGATAGTTTAATTATGGGGTGGTGTTTTCGAGATTCCATGGTTGATATACCACTTAATCCGGCAGCGCTTATGCCGGTGGGAAGTAGACACTCTGCTCGCCGGCGATTTCCTCGAGGTTGTTTCGGTGGCGGTGAGTGAAGTAGCACTCGTAGCTACAGTATCCACAGACTGCCCCGGTATCGTATTCGGCGACATAGGGGCCACGACGGGTTCGCCAGACGTTCGTTCCGCACTCAGTGCAGGAGGCCTGCCCAAGATCAGCTGGTCTTGGCCCCTCGTATTCGACGTCCAATCCCTCATCTTCCGGTGTCGATTCAGGCCAGATACCGTGGGACTTCCAGAATTCACGGATTCGGGCGAGACTATGGCGTACCGTCTTCCGAACGGTGACGTGATCGGCGTCGCGACCGCTGTCGTTCCAGCCGTCGGCTGTCCAGAACTCGCCGAACTGCGCGCCACGATGCAGCCCGTTCCAGTCGAGGCCGACGATGTCGGCCGGCGGCTCCCCTGTCAGCGTTGGCTGAGTGAGCTGCTCCACGACCTCGAGTTGCTTGGGTGGGCTGCCACCGAGGATGTGGACGCGACGGCCCCGCCAGTCAACGGGATCAGAGAACTCGTGTGCAAGTGTGTCCGCATACCCTCGCGAGTAGCCGAGTACGATATCGTCGGGAATTGCCTCAATGGCGGCCCAGCATTTCGGGACAATGATGAACTCCGTCTCGGGTAGACTCTCCTGGAGCTCTCGAATTGTGTCGACGTACACCTGTGCTTCCGTAGCGTCGTAGGCGTCACCGATAACACCCACCTCGGGCTCGTACTCGAGCGTCCGATCGACGTACCGGTCGAGGTCGTGATTCCGAAAATCGTTATCGAGCATTCCGACTGGACACTCGAGAGTATCGAATTGCGACTGCTGATACGTACAATCCTCGCGAAACCCAGGGAGGAAGCCGAGGGTCAGCGCATCGATTGCAAACGGAACCCGATGGAGGAACGCCACGTACGCCGCCTGTCGGGCGTCAGTGTGTGTCTCAGTGGAGCTATTGCTAACTGGATTTGTGCTGTCGTGAATGGCCATGAGGAGTCTCCTGCGGGACTCCGTCGCCCCGCAGGGCTCCACGGGGCACGACAGACTCACTATTAACCAACAACAGTAGAGAAGGAGGGCGATTGTTGGTTAATCGTCAAACAGGCACTGCATCGCTGCTTCGTCACCTGTGAGCGTCTGCTGGTCGGCGTCCGTATCCGCAAAGAGCGTGGACTGATCTCCTGGTGAGGACTGCTCTACTTCCGGCCGATCATCGACGCCAAACTCACTGGCCTCGGGGCGATCGAGTCGTGAATCTCGGTCGCGATGATCGACGTCTGCGCCGAAGTCCTCGAGCGAAGTCTCGACGCTCGTCTCGGTTACTTCGAGTTGGCCATCGTCTCTGAACGCGGTCTGTCGCTGAATCTTGATCTCGGGCCGATTACTCATTCTATTGAGCCTCCACCCATGACGGCGCCGACAAACAGCCCGCGACCATCCATTCAGGTATCTTCTGAGCGAATCTCGTTAGCTCGATTTTCGAGCTGACGGAGAATCTGGACGCGCTGCTGGTTTGCGTTCTCGTAGGCGACGCACGCCCGCAGCGTCTTCATGTCGTGAATCGTCGCGATACTAGCGTTGATGAGTCGGGCGTTTGGCGGTTCGAGACGCTGCTCCGGCGTGAGACCACCTGATTCGATGGATGGATCTGACGAGTCGCTCACTTCTGTTCGCCTCCGCTCTCTGGAGGCGACGATAAACAGCGGCCAGGTTACTTCTTGTGCAGTTCGATTTCAGTGACGGCTACTATAGATGGCGTCGAAGCTTCACTTGCTCTCACTCAATTCTGACAACCGGCTCTTCCTCAAATTCCACAGTAATCGTATGCCCTGCGTATGGGAATTCTACTCGGCCAACTCGGGTAGTCCCACCAATGGTTGTAGAAAAGATCGACTCCAGTGCGTCAGGTTCGACGGCGTCATAGAGTGGAGGAAGCTCTAGCGGGTCCCTATCTTCAAGAGCTGCTACTTCGTCTATGATCTGTTCGTGTATCTCATTGCTCTCGTTCGTAAGAGACTGAGTCATTGATACTCTATGACACACTCCCCTGGTAATACTTTTCGATCATATTGTTACCAGCAGTCATTGGTCTTGGAGTGAATCCACTTTGGGTGGTATTGGAACGTGATCTTCGAAAGTGATCCGCTATCTTGATTTGTTCAGTTGTTGCTTTTTCCCACGATGGACGATAGTCTCATAATCTGCTGACGGTTCTGTCGATCATTCAGTCTCAGATGGACTCCAGGGATGTGATCTCGTGAAGTACACGAACTACTACGAGGTCTCCGTCAGCTAATCGACGTATTGTGATTCCCACTCTCGCCTTTCCTCAATTGCTTGCTCTCCGGATTCCGTGATCGCGTAGTAATTCGTCCTTCGGTCTAGCTGCCCCTTTTCGACTAACTCCTTGTTGACTATCGTATCGAGGTTGGGATACAGCCGTCCATGGTTGATGTCGATGCTGTAGTACTGCTCCACTTCTTCTTTGACATCCTGTCCAGACGGTTGATCGGCACCCGCAATGACGTATAGGAGGTCTCGTTGGAACCCTGTGAGGTCGTCCATCTCAAGGGACAGTCCAACACGTGGTATGTTTGTTATACCCGTCGTATGGGTTGTTAGGAAAACTAATCGCCTTTCTCAGTAAGTGTTTGGCGGGCTTAACCGTACATCTCTCTGAGAGACGTACCGAAACCCCCGAGTCACCGGCCTACACGCCATGACCTCCTCTAAGGGTTCGAGTATGGCTACTCTGGGAGCGAGAAAACAGCGTCAATCGATATTCAGAACGAATATGCGCTAACACATCTGTCGATAATAGCTCCAACTTTTGTTACATCACTCTGCTAATCCGAATGGGCGGGTGGCCTGTGTTGTTCACTACCGCGTCAATACGACCGTAGCGCTCGTCCGTCGTCTCAACGAGCGCTGCCAAGTCATCAGGGTTGGTCATCGAGCCTTTAAACCCGTCTCCTCCGAGCTCGTTCGCAACCTCAACAGCACCTCATAATCATGATAACAGAACTGGCGTGTATCCAGCTTCATTCACTCGCCGAGCACACGCCTCTCCGATACCGCTTCCCGCTGCTGTCACTACTGCGATTTTCTTATCGGCCATACGACTACTACCGTGGCCGCGTTCAGAAAAACTCTCAGCACGCACCGCTACGAGTTTCTCTCATCTTCGATCCAGCACGCTTCAGAAAAATTGCAAATTATTGATGGAACTGACAGTGTTACGTCCTCATCACACATAACGGATAGTTTGATCTTAGCAATGAAATTCGGAATTGGACCTGAGTAGTATCGTTTGCCAGGTTCTCTTTCAGGACCCATTAGCGATCATCCATCTGTAGGTTTCGTTCCATTGCGACCCCGACTCTAATCCGTCTCTTCTCACTACAATAATATTGCGTACTACTACCGTAGTTGCCAGAACGTTTTGTCGCCGTTAACCCACATATCGAACTCGAACACCCAGTACAGCGGACTCAAGTCCTCTTCAATCTGGTATGCGACCTTTCCACGACGGGTTTCACCATCTTCTATCGGACTCGATTCGTCGAATTCTTGGTCCAGTTCCGTAGCTGCAGTCCAATCCTCTTGATAGCTATAGCCCTTCTCGTCTTTTACCAACATCTGGAGTAGTGTCGAAACACGCTGCTCCTCCCCTGTTTCGTTTGTGATTGAAATATCGATTACAGCGTATTCGTTGCCCGGGTCAGGCTCAGCGAATCGACCAAGGCTGTCCTCGAATTCGACGCTGTTGACTGATACCTCCGTCCCTCCGTATTCGATCGTCTGGCCGATGTCGGAGATCTCGATCTGGAGATCTTGCTCAAGGGTGTGAACATTGGTCTCCGACTCGAGATCGACATGAACCTGGTTGCCACCACCGGAGACCGAGACATCAAAATCAAATTGGAGTTCAAGTCCGCTTGCGTCTACCGGAGCCTCGAAGACAATTACGCCACGTTCGACTTCTCCAGGGGCGAACGGACCATCGTTGAATGTCGGCTTTTCACCTCCAACAAAGGTCTTGTTGTACGAATAATCCTCACTGTCATGGAGACTGGTCTGTAGTAGGTTCGATATCTCGGGGAACTCATCAGAGACATTCTTCACTGCCAGTGAAACGACAACGAATTCGTTCCCTTCGTCAGCCTCGAAAAAACTGCCCAGTTCTGTTTGATGGGTTACGTCCTCAACGACTAGGTGTATCTGATCGCCATCGACCAGTGCACCAATCACCACCTCCACATCTTCCGCTTCGGTTTCCCCGGCTGTATCGCCGTTGTTATCGTCGTTCTCATTCTCATTACTATTTCCGGCATCATCGCCATCAACTGGGCTCGGTTCCTTCTCGTCTTCGTTTGAAGTACAACCTGCGAGGATCGTTCCATACGCTGTTACACCAATTGCCAGTAGTTTTCGTCGTTTCATAATATTGTCTAGAATAGTGTCGTATAAAGCAAATTAGAAAGAGCGAGAACCAGCTGCCCTATATGTGTCTCGATATGTGATTACGCGGTAGTGTTGTTCGACAGCGTGAGGCTCGAGGAGCCGAGGTCGCGCACGCCGTTGATCAGCCGACTGTTGCGCATGGAGATATTGCGACTCTGATCGTAGAGGCAGGCCGCTTCACGGCCGCTGTACGACTCGGCGTCGATGTCCAGGTAGGTCGACCCGGAACCGAGTTCGACGACGGGGAATTGGCTCGCGCGAAGGGTGCTCATCCAGACCGTCAGGTCGTTGGCGGACGACGTGATCGCGTTTCGCTTGGCACCGCTCCGTGCAGACTGGGTGACCTCGATCGCGTTGAACCGGCAGTTGTCCCGCTCGACGCGGATGCTGTCACGGAATCCGGAAGCGTCGCCTGCCTCGCCGGTGATCGTGAGGTATTCGGCGAGCACGCGGTCGGTCGCGTTCGTGTTGCGGATCCACAGCGGGTAGCCGCCGGCCGTCTCGTGGTTGATCTTCGTTTCGACGATGGTGATCTCGCCGGCGTTGGGTGAGACAACGATGCCGTGATTGACGTCGTTGCCCTGCATGTCAATGTGGATGCGCTCGATTCGAGCGCTCTCACAGCTGCCCATCGTCGAGATCGCGTGACTGGTCGGCATCGGTGAGGTGATGTTGACGGCCGCTCCTTTGATACGCAGGTTCTGGCCGTTCTCGATTCGAATCCCGCGCTGGGTCACGTCTTCCGGGCGGGTGTCGTCGACGGTGACCGTCGGCCAGTTGATCTCACTACCGTTGCCACCGACACGGATGTTCGCGCCGTTACTGTTCCGGTAGGTGCCGCCGCTGACGATGATCTTGCCCGTGCCGCCGGCGGCGTAGAGACCGTTGTCCGGGAAGGCGCCGAGCGTACAGTGTTTGAACTCGAGGGTGCCGGCGTTCTGGTTGGCCAGGATACCGGTCGGACCGCGCCAGCGCTCGCCGGCCGTCGGGGTGTTGTCGATCCACTCGCCGCCATCGGCTGCGCGGAAGCGCTCGACGATGCCGTAGCCGCTCGAACTGGTGACGTTGAACAGGCCTGGTCCCCACGTCCCGCTGTCGTGCTGGCCCTCGATGTTGATGTCGCGCACCTCGAGGCGATCGGAGACGTGCGCTTCGATGACGCGAATCCCGGTGTCGGGGGCCGTCTGGTCGACGTCGAATCCCTCGAAACGCAGGCGACGCCCTGGTCTGTAGCCGACGCCGAGACGGAAGAGCCGGTACTTCGGCCCCTCGAAGTTGTAGTGGTTCGCGGGGACGAGCGTCGCGTCGTTGCCGATGAAGGCGACGTTGTCGAAGCCGGTAAACCGGAGCTGGCTGTCCATCGCGTAGCGCCCAGGTGGGAAGTAAAACAGCGTATTGTCGTTCCGAATGTTCCTGAGAACGGGAGTGATCGATTTGTTTCCAGTGTTGTCGGCGCCGGCCTCGACGACGTTGACGACGTGGCGGTACTCGCCGTCGTACTTCGTGTACGAGCCCGAGGCCGCGGCGGTCGAAGAGAGACCGAGCGCAGAGATACCCGCAATGGCCGCGCCTTTCACGAACGTCCGCCTCGAGGACTGGCAGGAAGTACAGCTGCTCAGTTTCTCGTTGGCGTGTTCAGTGCTGGTAGAAGAGTTAGAATCGTTTTCAGTACCGTTCATTAGTTCATTCATGAATTATACAAATACCTACACACGGTATCGAAAAAGCCAGAATAGCTAGCCTTGGAGCAGTGCGATACGTTGCCAATGGCTAGAATAGCAAAACCGATCTGATGAGACTGATTCTGCTGTAAGACAAGTTCGCAAGAAGATTCGCTATCCAGCACGGGGTTAGTCTTTGTCAGGGGGTGAGATCATTCCATGGCAGTTGCAGTACTCCTCAGGCTCGAGTACGCGGAAAGACCGATATCATAGGAAATTGGTGATCTTGGACTCAGCCCTTTACTCCGACTATGTTGTATAGTGGCCTATGACCTTGATACTCGGTCAAACCAATCCAACCCAGCGGATGGATGAACTTGTGCAACTTCCGGGTGGCAACTGGCTCCTTGTAATAGGTGTACTTGTGGTCGCATGGTATGGTTCCAAACTCCTCACACGGTTTATCCGACCAAATGTCACTCGACACTTCCGACGACGAAGTGTCACAGATATCGTTCTTCGACTTCTTCGCGCGGGAGCGATGGTCGCTGCCGTTCTTTTCGCTTTGGGGATGCTCGGCGTCGAGGTTACTGGTCTCTTCCTCTCTGTCACTGTCCTCTCCGCCCTTCTGGCAGTCATTTTAGCGCCTATCGCCACTGATTTTGTCGCCGGATTTCTGATTTTGGTCAATCGACCTTACGAGATCAACGATATGATTGAGATTGTAGACGAGGAGAACCGAGGCTATGTCGAAGACATTACACTCCGATATACGAGAATCTTAACGTTAGATAATACGTTCCTAGTCATTCCAAATTCAACAATCTACGACCGTGATGTGAAAAATTACTCCGCAAGTGATGAGCGAACGCGGGTTTCGATTGAATTCACGGTGACATATGAAGGAGATCTCGAAGAAGCGCAGCGACTCCTGGAGCGAGCTACTGAACGCATAAACGGTGTGATTAGCGGAGGGCCTGCGATTCGACTCGGTGGAACGAGATATCCCGCTGAACCTAGGGCGTTCATTACCGAATTCGGTGATCATGGAGTGCATATTGATCTTCGATTCTGGGTTGAAAAGCCGTATCTCCCTATCGAGATGCGATCAAAGGTTCACGAGAGTGTCTGGGAAGAACTTGATGATGCTAATGTCGAGATGGCGTATCCACACACTCATCTGATGTTTGACGAAACGAGTGGACGTGCACGCATCGCTGTCGAGCGGTCACAGAATACCGAGGCTGGGTTGCCCTCATCAGAACAAGGCACAGCTGATTAAGTCGAAGAACTCTCTCGCAGGAGTTCATCGGCATTGTCTGCCCCTTCTCGAACGCTCTGCGATTCCTCTCGAATCGCATCATATACCTGTTCCAGAACGCGTCGAGCGGCGTACGAATCAGTCTCCGGCCAGCGTATCCGGCCCGATCACGGGTGAGTCTCGTACAGGTCGGTACCCGACACTCGGTACACCTAGTCATCTGGCGACCCCTCGCTTCAGGAGCCCTATCGTCTCAGCGTCTGACGACGCTGGTGCTACGTTGCTTGGTCGCATGGATTACTGCGTGAGCTTCAGTCGAACCCCCCGCACCCTTCCCGGGGGTCAAAAAACCATCCCCAGCTGTTACTCTCCGGCGTTAATGGTTGGCTCTACTCTCGAGAACGGCAACGATATCGGACAGATCGAAGAGACGGAGGTCATCACGCTCGTCTGCAGCTTCCTCGACGGAGCGTTTGAACCCAGAGCGGCTGAACAAGGCGAATTCATACGTCGGCTCACCACCTCCGGTGGGCGTCCAATCGATGTACTCCACGTCGTCTTCGAGGTCCGCGAGCACGCCATAGCCGAGGGGGGTGTTGGTGAATTTCGCTTCGCCAGCGATCAGCGTTGACTTGTCAGTTGGTGCGACAACATCTATCTCCCGGCCCTTGTACCACCACTGGCTTGGTACCTGTGTGAGCTGGTAGTCTGCATAGAGCGCCGACACCGCCTGGTGACAGAGCGATTCGAACGTTTCGCTGACGAAGTCGGGCAATTCTGGTTCGATGAGATCAGCGTAGGCGTTCTCGCCGTAGAGTTCGTACTGCCCCCCGCGGCCGTAGAGATACCGGAAGTAAAACCGGAATACGGGATCTCGAATCTGGTACCGAGTCCGCTTGCTGCGCGCCGGGTCGGCGAGTGCCGGATGGTGTTTCTCGATGATCTGGAGCGTTTCCAGCCGGTCGAAGTAGTATGACGTGTTGGTGCTCTCAATGCCGGCTCCCTGAGCGATCTCGTTTCGACTGCGGTTCCCGCTGGCCATCGACTCCAGAACCGAAAAATACGTGTTCACTTCGTTGAGTTCCATCTGGAGGACGGTTTCAGGCTCGTCATGGAGTGGGCCATCCGGATCGCACAGCAGCCGCGTGATGTTCTCTCCGAGGCTCTGTGATGGATCGAGAGGGCTGAGATATCGGGGTGTGCCGCCGAAGATGCCATAGACGAACACCCGTTCTTCGGGATCGTACGTCGGCACGAACTCTTGGATGGAGCGAAACGGCAGCTGGGTGAGTTCGAGGCGGCCATTCGGTGTCTGGGACACCCGACCGTAGAGTGGCGCACCGCCATTGAGGACGTGGGTATGAATCATGCCGATTGCAGAGCCTGTGAGTACGAGCGTTGCCTGGCTCTCGTCGACAGCTGTATCCCACAGGTGTTGAATGACCGACGGAAGCCCCTCGTTTGATTCGATAAGGTACGGGAATTCGTCGATGACGATGATGGCGTCTCTGTCGGTGAGGTACGTTAAGAGCGGTTCCCATTCCTCTTTGACGGCCGTGATGTCTGGATAGGTCGTCGCTGCTGCCTCGACGAATCGCCTGAGCTGTGTCGTCGCTGTTCCTTGGACTGCTTGATAGTACACGGCATCGTCTCGGTCGGCAATCGATTGGCGGACGAGTTCGCTCTTGCCAATCTGCCGGCGCCCATAGATGATTGCGAGTTCTGCAGCGTCACTCTCATAGAGGGTCTGCAACCGATCGAGTTCATCGATACGATTGACGAACTGGTCCATACCTCCAGTCGTTGTGGGAGGGACATATGTGCTCCGAAGTTAGGAACCAGACTATAATAGTCCAAACTATAATATCCTGGTCCCTAATACGGCGGGTCAACCATTCGATCCTTTACTACTAAGACTGTGATAGACATCCCGAATGTCCCGTCAGTCGTCCCGTGATCGGATTTTGCTGGCCCGCTGTTCAAGCCGGCGGAGGATCTGGACACGCTGCTGATTCGCGTTCTCGTAGGCGACGCACGCCCGCAGCGTCTCCATGTCGTGAATCGTCGCGATACCAGTGTTGATGAATCGAGTGTTTGGCGGTTCGAGACGCTGTTCCGGTGTGAGACTACCTGATTCGATGGATAGGTCTGACGAGTCACTCGCTTCTGTTCGCCTTCGCTCTCTGGAGGCGACGATAAACTGCTCTAATTACGAGCTCCTTCCTTGATTAGTTTCCACCGCTTCTACTCGTTGTAGATATTCAACTGAGAGGCGAGAATAGCCGCATAATTACTCGAATGGTTCATCGAGCAGTGCGATTCCCCGTTCAACCACGGCGTCAGTAATGAACAGGCTTGTCTCTGTCTGGAGTGCCCGCATCAGCTCAGCTGCTTTCGATTTGGTGAGTTCCCCACGAGTGTATGCGAGAACAATGACACCGATTGAGCCATGCACCTCGACATTGACATCCTCAGCGGCGTCTCTTGCAGCGAGGTCGTCAGTCAAAAGTACAGCCGAGTGCTTAGACGCGACTGCAAGAGCGGCAGTCTCGCCGGGGTCTAAATCATCGGTGCGTTCAGTTACCTCTGCCTCGACGAGTTCGTACTAATGGTACTGAGTGCCGCCGGAACTGTACCTACCTTGAGTTCGTCGTATACAGTTTGCGGGATGAGGAGCTTATCGACTACCGAGAGCAAGTCAAGGGCATCAATTTCGTCGAGATGGATGAGTGGGCCTGTATCAGCGACCGCAACAATCACGCACTTAGTCCCCACCGAACATCGTCTTCGACTGCCTGCAGTTCGCGTTCCGCACGCTTGACGCGGTCACGTCCAACGAGTTCGATCGCCGTTTCTCGATCGATCTCGTCGTTCACGTACTGTGAGAGGATGAGGTCTATCCAGAGGTCTTCGACGCCGCGTTCCAACGCCTGTTCGAGGATCTCCGACTTGGGGATGCCTCGCGCTTCGGCGATTTCTTGCACCCGTTCAGTGAGATCCACAGCCATGTCTACACAATTGCACTGCGATGACTTAAACATCTGTGGATGGTTTAAACGGAATCTTCGTCAATACGGGCGGTAGTTCGCGTCAGTATCGACCTCGTCGTACATACGGTCGAGCATGTCGAGTGCTGACTGGAAGTGCGCGTAGTGCTCGTTTGCGAACGCTACGGTTTCTTTGAGGGAGATGACGGACCGTCCGTCGACCATCTCGGCCTCGATCTGTGCTCGTGGCTTGAGGACCACCTGTATCGAACCATCGAGGTCGTCGGCTGGCTGGCGCTCTTTCGCAGCCGGGATTCCGAACCGATCGAAGAACGCCGTCCAGGCGTCAAGATCGGTCTCGTGGATTGCGATGAACAGCGGATAGTCCTCGGGGTCGCGAGCGACCTGGTAGCCACCGCGAGTCCAGACATAGACCGCGTCGATGGCGGTGAAGGCGTAGTCCATGCCGGCGAACTGTGGGAGGACGTACGCCTCCGAAATCGATGGTGGTGAGGTGTCGGCTGCTGCGATTAGGAACTCGAGACCGGCGTCTCGGATTGACTGATCGACAAGCTGGAGACCATCATTGTATACGACGTATCCCGCCTCCTCGAGACGATTCACGGCGCGCCGAAGCGTCTCCCGGTTCTCGTCGATCTTCCGCGCGACGTCGGATATGGAATCACTCGGTTCGAGCGCGAGGATGACCTTGAGTTCCTTCTCACCGCATACTTCGTACATCCTATGATTGCACAAATCTGTGTAACACTCAAATAAATTACTATTTATGCGGGTCTGCTGGCTGGATCTGGCGAGCGTCTTCGGCGAGGTCGTGGATGTACTCGCGGAGGATTTCCATGTCCTCACGGGTGTCTTCGAGCGTTTTCGCTTTCACCTTGGCCGTGATCTGGTCCTCATCCCTCGTTCCGGTTCCACGCTTGAGCTTCACGGTGAGGGAGACACCAACGTCGCTCCGTTCGATGTACTCCACTGGTGCCTGTCGATCACTGTTCTCCATCGATTCAGTTTTCGTGTGAGACTGCGGGTTGTGTTCTGACATGGATTGCTCTCTGGTTGTTAGTTGACGGACGGTGCGACTGGATTATCCGATGTTTCGCGAAGGACAGTGTCGATCTCACGTTCGGTGACTCGCCAGCAGCCGTCGGACCCTGTGCACTCCAGCTGGCTCACGACTTCGGTCTTGAAGGACATGTACTCCGGCCAGTGCCACCTCCTCATCGTCGGTGTAATCGAGCAGAAGGGCGAGTACGAGTTGGGCTGGACCACTGCCGGCGTATCCCCAGCTGAATCCGGAGGGGCTGTGGTTCATCACCCCGAGACTCCGCTCTGGCGTGAGCTGTTCTTGGCTGGGGCGTTTCTCGACGATGGCGCGGCCTCGACGACGGTAGCCAAGATAGACGACGTCGACGTCATCTGAGGCGTCTCTCTGTACGTGCGGATGTGAGTCGGTCATTCCACTCATCGGTCTGTTCGTGAGATGCGCGTTCGAGCACCCCCGCCCCCTCTCGGGGGCAATGAACACTACCGACTCGGAACCGTACTTGGATTTTAGCTGTGATTGAGGGCGCTAAGCCCCCTTCCTCAGCGAGCGAAGCGAGCAGGGAGGGGATACAGCGCCCGCACGTTTTATTTTCACTCCCAGCAGCATCCTTACTACCCATACGGTTGAAGGGGGTAGTAAGATGCTCACTACGCTTCCGGCGTTGTTCAAACGCGACAAGAAGCGTGCAACGGCGGTTGTGGCTGAGTGTCGAACCGGTAGGAGTGGGACACTCCGAACCGCCCGTAAAGGGAAGTCGCCTGCGGAGTCTGGAACCGCTGTGGGGTCTGTTCCTGCAAGTTCCGACACAGAAACAGGAAGTTCCGTCCTCAACAAGCGAGGACCGGGTAGGCCCGAGCGCAGTAGGGCGGAGTAGTTCACAGCGAGTCCATCATCGACCGAAGCATCCCCGTAGGCAGAATGGGTTACGGTGGGAGGTGACGGTCGTATATATTCCGCCGATGCCCGACTGCCTCGACGATGAGGACATCCTCTTCTCGGCCCCATGTGATGATCGCTCGGTAGTCGCCAGCGCGAAGGTTGTAGTATGGATACCCACTGAGCTTTTCGAGGCGGTGGGAGGTCCAGTCTTTTGCCTCGTCGAGTTTCTTCACTAGCCGCTCTTGGGCTTCGGTGTCGAGTCCTTCCAACAAATCGAGTGCTTTCGGTGTCCACTCAACCTCAGTCATCGATACCCAGCCGGTCCTTCACTTCGGCCTGCGACACCACCTCGCCCTGTTCGCGCTGCTTGCGGCTCTCAGCCAGATGCTCTAGCGCTTCCTCGGATAGCTGCGTTGGCGGGTTGACGGCATCCCGAAGTGCGTCGCGGATGAACTCGGATTTGTTTGCATACCCCCGCTCCTCCCAAACTTCGTCGACCTTTGCCAGCAGCGACTGTGGTACCCGGACGTTGATCTTTTCCATTTCACCGCCACCGGCGTCGCTGTCAGTGCTCATATGCTGTGATACGTCTGTATCACGTAAGTACCTTCGGTTGGATACGCGGACTGTGGTTGACGAGTTGGAGGCTGCGCTCGAGGGAGACCCGCCGATGATCCGAGAGGTTTAGGACGACGGTGTTGTCGTCAACACGAAAGCCGACGTATGCGACCGGCTCTCGGTAGTTTTGAGCGGGCTGTGCTGACTGTACTCCTTCCGAGGGTGTTGGTGGTGCGATCGTGTTCATCGATGGTTTGCGGGAGGGCTGATGACCCGTACCCCTTTCGGGGGTTCAAAAAACAGGACGGAGGATCCAGTCCGATGAAGTACCTCGGTGACAAGCCCCGAGGCACTCGCCCTGCTTTATCTGTAGACGTGCTCGAATTCGGCCACCACACCCAGCGCGAGATCGATATCCTCAGTCTGGTCTTTCAACCCCTGAACCGTCATCGCAGATCCACCGAGGAGATACACTGTCACGGACTCTGACAGCCAGCTATCGAACTCCTCGAGGAACTCTTTGATCGCCTCACCACCCTTGAATACCGTCATACTACACCGTACTGGTCTTTGAGCGCCAAAAATTCTGATTCACTTGGAAGGACGACAGGGATCTCGTCCGAGTCCTTGACCTCTCCCTGCAGCCCCTGGTACATCGCAGCGACCGTGAATTCCAGATCGTACCACATTGCAGTGTCTGTGAGCGTCTCTTGGTCGATGTCCAACGCCTCGATCAACAGCATCGCATAGCTAACCCGGCGGGAGCCGCTATCGAGGACGAGCGTGTGACACATCACTTCGCCCGGCGTGAGTTCCTCGTTGGGTGCATACCAGAACGCAGGCTCACCTGCAAGGAAGAACTGCAGCCCGTACTCCTCGAATCGACCGAGCCCGGTCACCTGCCAATCAGGTGCGTCTATGAGCGCGTCTGTATCCTCGGTGGTCTGCACGCGGACGAGTGTTCGTTTCGGGTCGCACCACTCGACCGTCGCACTCGGCGCGATCTCCCGGGCTCGCGACCGGTGCTCGTGGGTCGCGACGGCCTGAGCGAACGCCAGCAGCGGCGCGAGGTCCTCACTCACCGCGTACTCGGGGCCGGACGGGGACAGCATTGCTCGATGTTTGAGTGGCGACAACGCGTTATGGACGCCTTGCCGGCTCATTCCGAGCTGTTCTGCTATATTCGTGACGCGACGCGGTTCGTCGAGATACCAGCACACCCGAAGGGTGGCTGGCGAGAGAAGGTCAACCCAGTCCACATGGCCGAGTTCCGATCGCAGCGCTCGATACGCTTCAGTGACCGGATGGTCAGCGAGATGGACTCGCCGCTGGTTTTTCCGACCACGAGTCTCGACGAGGAGCCCTGCTGCGAGCAACTCATCGAGTACGTCGTAGAGATGGGTCTGTGAATATCCGGTTTCCATCGCGAGCACTTCCGGAGTTGCTTCTCGGCCGGTGCTGAGTGCGTCAATGACAGCAAGTCCGGCCTTCGTAATCATCTATGTAATTATAGAACCGGACTACATAAATATGTTTCTGGATTTTACTTGACTATCCGGTTTCGACAGCGACCTCTCCGAGTGCGTTCTTCAGAGACCCGTGGAATGCCACGTGGCTCGTTTGAAGGCTTCCTCAGTCGGTCCGTCCCATCGAGGGAGCCGTTGTGAGCGCTTACTTTGACGGCCCACTGGCTGGTCTAGCCGTCGTCATATCGTCAGAGCGCACTCCCGACGTCCGAGTCTAGAAGAATTTGTTCCCATCGGTAGCGACCGTCCGTCTTTCCACGACTGTCCCGTTAACCGCATTCACTGCGACGATCGTTGCGTTCTGATTCGTAGGGAGATACATTGTTACACTCGTCTGCCCACTATCTATCGTCGTCGAGTCGAACGTACTCCCGCTTTCGGCGATCACGACGAGTTGCGTGACGCCATTCGTCGTGGTTGCTGCCGGCGTCAACGTCACCGTCGTCTCGACACTCTTGCTGGCCCAGGGCTCGGTCACCGAGAGTTGCTCGAACACTGTCGACTCGGTCGTCTCTATCGTGACTGTGGGGCTGAGCGTCAGACAGCCGCTCCCAACAACCAGCCCAAGCAGGGCTATCGTCGCAACGACGCGGTGGCGTGAGGGAGTGTCAGTCATTACTTGTCCTCTTCGGTGCCCGAGTGCTTGAGCGTTGCATTGCTAAGCGTCCAAGCAGCCCGTCTTCTCGATCAGGAAATGTTCCCTCCATCCGGGGGTGGAGCGGGGTATAGAGGGCTGCAGTACCTACTAGTAGTGATGTCCGAATCAGAAGCGACCCACTGGGAGTACGAGACGCTTCGCCCGCCGCGCGGTGAGACCAAAAAAGAATCAGAGGATCCGAAAGCAGAGTTGAATCAACTCGGTGCAGAGGGCTGGGAGTTTATGGAGACGATCGACTATGAGGGAGGCGGCACCAAGTACCTCGTTTTCAAGCGACCTGCCCAATCGAGTGAGTCAGTATGACTGATGAGACCGACATCAGCACGGCCAACACGATGCGTGAGCGCTCGGGCGAGAGTCGGATAAAACTCTGGGTGCTGCTGCGCGCGAACCGCCTTCTCGTTTCCCTCGTCCTGACCAGTGCCGTATTTGTCGTATTCGTGATCGCCGTCGCTGTCCTCTATCCACCGTTTTCACGGCAAATCGAGTCCGGCGACATGATCGACACGATGTTCTCGACGATGATCACGGTCATCGTGACTGGGACGACACTCGTCGTCACGATCGGTCAGCTCGTCCTCTCCCAGGAGAACGGCCCGCTTGGCGATCAACGCGAGCGGATGGCCAGTTCAATGGATTTCCGGGATTTCACTGAAGAATTAATTGGGTCTCCGAGTCCTGCCGATCCATCCGAGTTCCTCCGACAGATCATCGGAGTCACGGCACAACGGACTACGGCTCTTCGAGATTCTATTGGCAAGAATGATGACGAGAACCTCCGAGAAGAGGTCGATGAATTTGCTGAAAGCGTCACTGGGAACGCTGACACGGTACGTGACCAACTTGAGGGTGCGCAGTTCGGCTCGTTCGACGTGTTATTTGCCGCACTGAATTTCAATTACAGCTGGAAAATCTTCCAAGTTGAACGTCTCGCGAACGAATACGAAGAGAGCCTCGGTGAGGAAGAACACAGCTTGCTTGACGATCTCAAAACAGCGCTGTCACTGTTTGGACCAGCACGCGAGCACATCAAGACGCTGTACTTCCAGTGGGCACTCATCAACTTGTCTCAGCTAATTCTCTATGCTGCAGTCCCGGCATTGGCTATTGCGGGTATCATGATCGCAATCGTTGATGCGGGGACGTTCCCGGGAAACACGCTCGGTTTCGATCACATCGTCCTTGTCGTCGGCGGTGCGTTTGCAGTGACGCTCGTTCCATTCATGCTGTTCGTCTCGTATGTCCTTCGTATCGTCACCATAGCGAAACGGACACTTGCTATCGAGCCGTTGATCCTCCGTGATTCACAACGCTAAGGCGGTACAGCTCCGCTTGGCGCCCGTCTGGGGTTTTTGATCTATTGTTACGTCCTAATTTCGAATACCAGAACCGACTCAACTGAGGATGAGCGGCCCCATTGGAGGGTCTGATTGGCGAGCGTCGCGAACCGCAAGATGGACGAATAAACCAGAGAATTGGTAGGTTTGAGGTGGCAAAGGCGGTACTGGCGACCCGAGGATAATCCCACCCTCGAGGAAGGTCGTCGCATCGACTGCCCTCTGCTGGGTCAATCCCTTCGACGGCTCGAGCGTTTCGTACTCCCACTGAGTGGAAATGGACTTCCGGATCAGTCGCTCCAGTTTAACCCTCACGCCCGGGAGTTGTGCGAACACGGTGCCGAGGAGGAGCTGATCGAATGGAACGGTAAAGGTAGCCCGCAGTCGCCATTACTCGAACGATGTTATACTGGCTGGGAAACCCTTCCATGGAGCTATGTGAAAGGGGGACGAACAATTCGGTTAACCCGTTTTTGAGAGATCTCGATCTGTTGACTACGCGCTTTGAGTGCAGCAGAGTAGTATGAACAACTCGAATTCTGTCAGGAATAGCGTGCGAGATCCAGCGGATGAGTTCAGCACGACGACTCTGGGTATTTCGCAGTCTCTAATCAGAACAGCTGTCAGAATCGGTGGAATCTTTATGTGTTTGCACTCCCTCTTGAGTCGGAGTGAATGACCTGATTACCGAATACGCCGACTACGACTCATTTGCTCGTGCGTGGCATTCAGATACCCTCACTGACTACGATATCTCTCTCGGAGAAGCCCGGGAACGGGGGCTTCTCAACGAACAGAAAACCCGGCAACTATGGCAATTGTTGGGGCTTCTTGGCACCGACGAGCTTTTTATTCAACTTCCAGATTGGTTGGCCGACGAGAAGGTTGGAGTCGCGGACAGAACCACACCCACGATGTTCGTTGGACGCATCTCCAGAGAGACCGAGGACGCAATTCTCTTCAAAGAGTCCGCAGCGGCTCGACCACTGATGGGACTCGCACACAGAATCCATTCACTCGAGAAGGGTATTGAAAATACAGAGGTCGATACTGACCGACATGAGCGGTCAGAGAATCGTCTTCGAGACCATTACCAACAGTTTGGCAACCGAGATGACCTTCCCACCCTCTCTGACGAGTGGCTTCCAAAAAGCCAACTCATAACGGCTGTTCAGCGGTGTGAGTGAACAAAACACCAGCCTTTATCAGCAGAATTGACGGTTGTAATCGCGACTTTTCAGAAATGACCGTACGTCACCAGACCGGTGTTGATCAGGCCGATATATCGCATTCCTCTGGGACTGTTGTGCGAGATATGCGCCCTGTATCTCGCAGAGTCACAACGAACTGCCGAAATGCTATCAGAAGTTGTGTGTGAGGTATAGAGGATAAGTTTAGCACAACGACTTTGTTTGTTTCACATCGAAGCCAACGATCCAGCCGTTCAGTAGATCTGCGAACTGGCTGCTGAGATCTCCAGTAGATCTCTTACTCGTAATAGACTTGCAACTTATCTTCGTCGATGTGCACCTCATACTCAGTGATCGTGAACGAAATCGATATGGCGTTCTCGTCGGTAACGAGTGCATCAAGCGCTTCCGGATCAACAAAATCACATAGAGTACCGCCTATTTCGTCTGAGAGGTTAACTGGCCGTACGTCTTCCAGGGATGCAAGCGCATCGATGACGGCTATGCTCGGCTCCATATTCGACCAATCATATCGCCGCTGAACCGACTCAGTCGATGTCATAGTATCCACGTCTCAGCGTAGGGTTGGACTCGGTTATACTTGGCGTGGGAGTCATCATGATGAATTTGCTCGTAGCCGCTATTAGCGACTTCTACACCGTTCCGGTATGCGCTTTGTAGGGCGTGTTGAGCGCTAGTGCTACCTCTGCCTTGGAGGTAGGCGGATCAATAGCCATTCTCTGGCCAGAATATGGACCACAACGAGGAAAGTAGCATGGCATGGTACACAACGGTTAGCGGAATAACGATCATCCAATCACCCGTACTGAGCGATCACCGGCTTCCGTAAATTAGTTCTCACCACACGTCACAGTCACGCCCGAGTTCAGCACACACTAGATGAACTACTCGACTCTTGTCAGAAACGAGATGACTGACTCCGAGGATGTGTCTCTCATGGAGAACTCGTTGATTCCGTCACGCTAGCGCTGAACTGACCGATAAGTAGGCGTGCGAATCTTTCAGGTAATGAAAAGTCACTTATCCATCACAATAGGAGTTTTGCGCATGAAACGACGTTCCCTCCTATCCACCGCTCTTGGGAGCAGTATTGTCATATCTGGTTGTCTCGGTGTCGGCGGGGAACAGAGTGGAGAAGGGACGATTGTCGAAATCATCCCGAGTAACAATACTGATCAACAAATTTCCCTCGAAATAGCCGTCTATGCGACGGATGACTCCCTGTTACTCGACCACTCGTACTCGTTGCCGGCAGGACATTCTGACGAATCACGGGGTGTCGAAGATCGCGTTGACCACCTTGTCGTCTCGCTAAATGGCGAAGACGAGATAAGACACGAGTATGACCCCGACGTAGACATTTGCTCACGCGATGGGGAAGACGTTCAAATAATAATCGAATCAGAAGGCATCACATTCCCTTACTCATGTTAACTCCAACTCTGTATCGAATATCAGGAAATTGTTACTTAGGCTGGCTCGGACAGAATGATTAGGGGGTGGAACAACCATAACCGTCCAGCAACCCTTCTACTAGGACATCACACATGGATATATCTGAGATCCTCTCCCCAAAATTCACGGAGTTCGACATCGGCACACCGCTCTCGAAGGTCGCCGGGGCGTTCGAGAATCAGGAACTTGATGCCGTCATCGTAACAGACGGCGACGAGTATCGCGGTGTCGTTAGCCGCCGACAGCTGGCATCGTCGTCCAACCAGCCGTCTGCGAAGGTTAGCTCACAGGCACAGCACGTCCCAACTGTCGAGCGCACCGAGGATGTCCGCGAGGTCGCGCGGCTCATGATCGGTAGCGGCGCCAAAACACTCCCCGTACTCGATGACGATCGTGTTGTCGGTGTGGTGACCGGCGATGCGGTCCTCGAGGCTGTCCGTCCGTTTCTCGCCGCAGTGACCGTCGACGATGCCTACACAACGGAGTTGATCAGTGCGGCCCCTGAAACCTCGATCGGAAAAGCGCTCAATATGCTTCGGGACGCTGGGATCGCCCATCTCCCAGTCGTCGACGGGGACGACCTCGTGGGACTGCTGAGCCTGTACGACGTCATCGAGTTCACGACGCGAGGCGGCAACAAGAGCCAAGGTGGTTCGTCGAGCGGCTTCGGTGGCCGCGGCGGTGGCGGGCAGAACCGTGGTGGATTCGGCGCACGCGAGGGCGACGCCGACCGGATGCTCGATCTCCCGGTACGGAACCTGATGTCCGACGCAGTCGTGACAGTAGAGCGGAACGCACCGCTCGACGGGGTGGTCGAGACGATGTTCGAGCGAGGAATCTCCTCACTCGTCGTCACGGCCGACGACACCGACGAGCCGATCGGTATCATCACGAAAACGGACGTCATCGAGGCGCTCACCTGGGAGCGCGATGACCGGAACGCCGTGCAGGTGTTCGGGCTCGACCTGCTGGAGGAGATGGACTACGACGACGTCTCCGCGCTGATCGAGCGCATGACCTCGAAGTACGGTGAGATGAGCGTGATCAAGGCCAGCATCGAACTGCAGGAGCACAAGGAACAGAGCCGGGGTGTGCCGCTAGTGCTGGCACGGATTCGACTGGTCACCGACCGCGGCTACTTCACTGCCGATGGGGAGGGGTACGGTGCTTCCCACGCCCTCCGTCTCGCAGCGAACGCTGTCGAACGTCAACTCCTCAAGGGGAAAACCTACGGCCAGTCGAAGAAGCATCCCGACACTGACGAGCAGGCACAGCTCTATGGCTGGTGGCTTGGCGGGTAATCGGATCGATGTCTCCAATGATGGTAGTCGGTTCCGAGTGGCGCTACCCACTCGTCTCTCGTCTCTTGTCCCTTGTGCAGACGGACGAACATTGGTCGAGTTCGTCCAGTTAGGACGACACGGCTAAACGCGTGCATCCAGCAGTCGTCAGGTCGCTCGTGACGGTGGTTTGCGACATCAGGCCTCGAATGTGTCGTCGTATCGTTCGTAGGTGATGGTCAGTCGTCCTGGCGTTTGAGGCTTCGCTGCGTCTCGAAGCGCCTGGAACTCTCGCAGGAGTTCATCGGCATTGTCTGCCCCTTCTCGAACGCTCTGCGATTCCTCTCGAATCGCATCATATACCCGTTCCAGAACGCGTCGAACGGCGTACGAATCAGTCTCCGGCCAGCGTATCCGGCCCACTCGGCGGGTTCGTCGAATGGATTCTGTGTTGGCAGTTCCACGACGTAGACTTGCATGATCCGATCACGGACGTTCGACTTGTCTGTTCTGGGATTCGGTTCGACTCGTTGGACGAATCGAGTTGACTCCGTGTTGACATCGATACTCCCCGGCGCGTGTGCGCCGGTGCCCCTTACTGGCGCAACAACAACGATCTCACAATCGCTGAGGAATCGAATTCCGCTACGCCAGATGCGACACCTCTTCTGGCTCATTGGCATCGTCGAACTCACCACGTTCGACCGCCTCCCATTCGTCACCCGGCTCCGGACTCCACCAATCGACCTCGTAGGCGTACGGCGAGCCGAGAATTTTCATCCGGGCGGATCCATCGGGAAGGTCGCGACGCAATTTCTCGACGATGTGGAGATTCCAGGCCGTGTCTGTATCGAAACAGGCGAGGACGGCATCTTCGTAGCCACGATCTTCCATGGGTTCCTGGAACTCGACCCGCGTGTTGCAATTCTTGCAGAACACTCCCTCGAAGGGAATGTGGCTGAATACCTCGTGCCCGCAGACTGGACACCAGAGGAATTCAAACAGTGCTTCGCTGTGGCGGTCAATGACTTCGATACTCATCTGTGAACCTGGCCCATATGACTCGGGCCACCCCTTCCTGCCTGAGAAAAAATACTATTCTGAACGTTCTGAGACCTCTCCGTTCAGCGCCGTAGACGATCCTCGAGCGGGCTTCATAGCCACAGTCGGGGTAATCGAACCCTCGCTGTACTTCGTCCCCAGTTAGAGGGGTCGTGGTAGGAGTCGTTCGTAGCTTCAACTCTACAAGGGTACGTCTGAACCACCTGGTGATCAGTTCCGCGAAGTCCGTAGACGGCGCTTCAACCCCACAAGGGTACGTCTGAATCTTCTCGGGGCAGAGTTCGCCGGCGGTGAGCTTGTGGCTTCAACCCCACAAGGGTACGTCTGAATCTCAGTCACTCGAGCGAGGGAAAACCTCCTACACGGCTTCAACCCCACAAGGGTACGTCTGAATCATGGCGAGGTCGACGCTGCAACCGTTAACGGGGGAGGCTTCAACCCCACAAGGGTACGTCTGAATCACGGCCTTGTACGTGTGGTTATCATGATCGGAGGCTCCAACCCCACAAAGGTACGTCTGAATCGCGTCCATCCGCCGGGTGCCCTCGAGCAAGAGTTCGCTTCAACCCCACAAGGGTACGTCTGAATCCACCGCTGGAGCTAACCCATTCGACTGTAGAACCGCTTCAACCCCACAAGGGTACGTCTGAATCCACGCGTTTTGTGCACTGTCGAGTAAACCCATTCAGCTTCAACCCCACAAGGGTACGTCTGAATCACGTCCTTAGTTGCAGCAACGGACGGCGGCGATTCGCTTCAACCCCACAAGGGTACGTCTGAATCACGGGATCGTCTCCGCCCTGGATCAGCGCGATCGCGCTTCAACCCCACAAGGGTACGTCTGAATCGTCGCCTTCTCGCCGTGGACCAGGCGATCCGACGGCTTCAACCCCACAAGGGTACGTCTGAATCTCAAATGTTCCTCTATCTCGACGACGATCTCTTCGCTTCAACCCCACAAGGGTACGTCTGAATCCCCCGAACGGGACCAACGAGGACCTGTACACGGGGCTTCAACCCCACAAGGGTACGTCTGAATCTCAGGCGGTCCATGGCATGATCTGTTACCTCGTCGTGCTTCAACCCCACAAGGGTACGTCTGAATCGATCGGCGCCGGCGTAGTCGCTCAACTCCGCGAGCCGCTTCAACCCCACAAGGGTACGTCTGAATCGTCGATCTAGAGCTGTGGAGACGGGTTTCTGCACGCGCTTCAACCCCACAAGGGTACGTCTGAATCGACTCAGGGGCGGTCTCACGGAGTCGGAATGACGCTTCAACCCCACAAGGGTACGTCTGAATCCAGCGATACGGCGATGAGTACGGTCAGGATGGTGTGCTTCAACCCCACAAGGGTACGTCTGAATCTCGACGTTTCCGACCGTTGGGGCATCAGTTGGGTAGCTTCAACCCCACAAGGGTACGTCTGAATCTCGGGCGTCGAGCACTGGGACGGGTCGCTGTCGTTGCTTCAACCCCACAAGGGTACGTCTGAATCCGACCGGTATCAGCCCCTCTGTGTTCGTGCTGAACGCTTCAACCCCACAAGGGTACGTCTGAATCCGTAGTCACCATCGACGCTCACGGGGTCGATCGTGGGCTTCAACCCCACAAGGGTACGTCTGAATCTCACCCCCAGGGTTCGACGTTCGAGACCACCCTTCGCTTCAACCCCACAAGGGTACGTCTGAATCGAGATCGTGGATGCCGACGCCCTCGGGGACGTGGATGCTTCAACCCCACAAGGGTACGTCTGAATCCAGCGAGATAGGCGTTCATCGGTTTGAACCCCTGGCTTCAACCCCACAAGGGTACGTCTGAATCCGAGTCGGCCTCTCGAGACCACCCTGAGACTCCTATGCTTCAACCCCACAAGGGTACGTCTGAATCAGTTCGTCGACGTCGGCTCGCTGATGGAGTCGCCGCGCTTCAACCCCACAAGGGTACGTCTGAATCCAAGAGCGGGTCTTCGGGTGATCTCAGTGTCCGCTTCAACCCCACAAGGGTACGTCTGAATCTAGCTTCGGCGCTGGCTCTCGGAAATCGGCTACTCGCTTCAACCCCACAAGGGTACGTCTGAATCTCTGCGGGAGAAGTATGCTATCTCTGATACGGAGCTTCAACCCCACAAGGGTACGTCTGAATCGGGGTTCGATCGGCGGTCACTGTGGTTCGCCTCCTGCTTCAACCCCACAAGGGTACGTCTGAATCAGAAGCTCGCGGTTTTCGTCCCGGTTTTGTCGACGCTTCAACCCCACAAGGGTACGTCTGAATCCGCCTCCACCGCCTCCTGACGAGTCCTCGTCAGCGCTTCAACCCCACAAGGGTACGTCTGAATCGCGTCGCGATCCCCGGACCAACAGACATGGATAACGCTTCAACCCCACAAGGGTACGTCTGAATCACGGTTGCCCCGGCGCCCGCTGCGGCGCCTCGTCCGCTTCAACCCCACAAGGGTACGTCTGAATCTTTCAGCACTCTCGAATGCGATGACGTGAAAATCACGCTTCAACCCCACAAGGGTACGTCTGAATCGTTCGCGATCTCGGAGACGGGGGACATCGACAACCGGCTTCAACCCCACAAGGGTACGTCTGAATCCGGCGGGCCCAGAGGAGGTAGGTCATGATCCCGCCGCTTCAACCCCACAAGGGTACGTCTGAATCTCGCCGTCTGCGTCCTCCTCGGTCTCTCCTCGGGGGCTTCAACCCCACAAGGGTACGTCTGAATCCGCCGACCGTGAGCGCTGCGGCTGTCCCTGCGAGGCTTCAACCCCACAAGGGTACGTCTGAATCCGGTATCGGCCCACGGCTCGGAGGTGTCGCGATGCTTCAACCCCACAAGGGTACGTCTGAATCGGTGACTGCGATCGATGCGCTCCCGACAGACGTCTCGCTTCAACCCCACAAGGGTACGTCTGAATCGCAGAGGCGAATCGAGTGCTCCTCGATTTCGCGATGCTTCAACCCCACAAGGGTACGTCTGAATCCGTTCACATTCACGTAGACCCTGACGCAACCTTCGAGCTTCAACCCCACAAGGGTACGTCTGAATCGCGAGGACGTACCACGCGCCGACGATCACGATCGCGCTTCAACCCCACAAGGGTACGTCTGAATCGCGAAAGATCGCCTCAAGGAGCGTGGATCGATGGGGGCTTCAACCCCACAAGGGTACGTCTGAATCGAGTTCGGAACGCGGGAGTACCTCGATGCTGACGAGGCTTCAACCCCACAAGGGTACGTCTGAATCCGCGAAGAGATCGAAGGCCAGCGCGTCGACATGATGCTTCAACCCCACAAGGGTACGTCTGAATCTGATTAGGTGACCCCACTGTGACTGACGAACCGGACGCTTCAACCCCACAAGGGTACGTCTGAATCCGGGATCCCAGCCGTTCTCCCGCATCTCGTCTTTCGGCTTCAACCCCACAAGGGTACGTCTGAATCCGCTCGGGAGTGAACCGAGACGTCAGTTTCTCCGTGCTTCAACCCCACAAGGGTACGTCTGAATCGCCCGTTAGTGAGCGCATAAGAACGTCATAATGACGCTTCAACCCCACAAGGGTACGTCTGAATCTTCGACCAGGGCTGGGACGACGACCGTATCATGGAGGCTTCAACCCCACAAGGGTACGTCTGAATCTCGGCAGACGTAACCTGAACGTCACGGATGCGACCGCTTCAACCCCACAAGGGTACGTCTGAATCCGGAGGTGTGCGATCGATGAGCGTCGCTCGAGCGCTTCAACCCCACAAGGGTACGTCTGAATCACTGAGCGACCGAGCGTCTACGTTGCAGGGAAGAGCTTCAACCCCACAAGGGTACGTCTGAATCCCATCGCGATCGGCCAGGCGAAGGAGGCCGCTGCAGGCTTCAACCCCACAAGGGTACGTCTGAATCGACCGACCGCTACGGAACGATCGAAGATGAGGTCGCTTCAACCCCACAAGGGTACGTCTGAATCTAGCTGGTGCAAATACTGCACTGGCGAGTCAGAGCTTCAACCCCACAAGGGTACGTCTGAATCCCCGACGACGTCGACCTCGAGGAGTGGTCACGATGCTTCAACCCCACAAGGGTACGTCTGAATCGCGCCATACAGTTTATGGAGGGGTATATAAATAGGCTGCTTCAACCCCACAAGGGTACGTCTGAATCCGAGGCGGTCGTCGCGTACCTATCGACGCAACCCGGCTTCAACCCCACAAGGGTACGTCTGAATCCGCGCGGTGCGGTGCGGCCTGGAACGCCGACTACGCGCTTCAACCCCACAAGGGTACGTCTGAATCTACGGCGAGGAGGGCGTTCGCCAGGAACTCGCGTGGCTTCAACCCCACAAGGGTACGTCTGAATCGCTCATCGCACGCGCCCTCCGTAGGTTCGAGGTGGGCTTCAACCCCACAAGGGTACGTCTGAATCGGTTGTCCCACCGGAGCCGGTTGCAGTGGTGGACGTCGCTTCAACCCCACAAGGGTACGTCTGAATCCGTTAGCTGGTGCAAATACTGCACTGGCGAGTCAGAGCTTCAACCCCACAAGGGTACGTCTGAATCTGGCGCGATGAAGCGGATCGCGAGATGGTCCGCAAGCTTCAACCCCACAAGGGTACGTCTGAATCTCAGCGAATATCGGTCGCAATAGATTGGCTTATTGAGCTTCAACCCCACAAGGGTACGTCTGAATCCTGAGTCGACGGGGGGCCGGGCGCCTTCGAGACAGCGGCTTCAACCCCACAAGGGTACGTCTGAATCCCTCTGCCAACTCCATCGCCTCATGCAATCGCTCGCTTCAACCCCACAAGGGTACGTCTGAATCGAAGTTCGAATGACGACGCTGTACTGCGCTATCTGTGCTTCAACCCCACAAGGGTACGTCTGAATCCTGGGGATCAATCTCACGTCGACCGAGTGCGGCCAGGCTTCAACCCCACAAGGGTACGTCTGAATCTCGTCGACGTCGCGACCCAGGAGGGCGTCCTCGAGGTCGCTTCAACCCCACAAGGGTACGTCTGAATCCTCTCGATCAGATCGGCAACAAGCCGGCCCTCGAGGCTTCAACCCCACAAGGGTACGTCTGAATCCGCGCTCCTCGAGGAGATCGTCGACGACATCGGGCTTCAACCCCACAAGGGTACGTCTGAATCGCGGGATAACGCGGTCCTCGTTGACGGAGAGCTTGCTTCAACCCCACAAGGGTACGTCTGAATCGACTCTCTCGCACTGCCAGAGGGTGGTAGCCTATGCTTCAACCCCACAAGGGTACGTCTGAATCTTGAAGATATGGCTCGGGCCGGTCACTAACGAGTGTGCTTCAACCCCACAAGGGTACGTCTGAATCCACGAGGACCTTATCGACGACGCGAGACGGGTTGGGGCTTCAACCCCACAAGGGTACGTCTGAATCGCGGGAGAGTCTACCTTAGCCGGGACCTGAGTGGTGCTTCAACCCCACAAGGGTACGTCTGAATCTGCTCCGGCAGATCGTCCTGGACGCACTCGACATCGAGCTTCAACCCCACAAGGGTACGTCTGAATCCGACGCTCGCGGTGTAGATCACGTCTGTCGTAGGCTCGCTTCAACCCCACAAGGGTACGTCTGAATCTGCCCGCTTCCGAGCGTGGGTCTGTGACGGTAGTAGCTTCAACCCCACAAGGGTACGTCTGAATCGGTCTTCGATCGAGCGCCGCCTTTGACCGTCACGCGCTTCAACCCCACAAGGGTACGTCTGAATCCTCTACATAGCGCCTCGATCCGCGACGGACTGACTCGCTTCAACCCCACAAGGGTACGTCTGAATCGACCATCTCGTACACTTCCGGAAACTCCTTCCGGAGGCTTCAACCCCACAAGGGTACGTCTGAATCCTCGTCGGGAGTATCGGCGTGATCGGTTCGCGACCGCTTCAACCCCACAAGGGTACGTCTGAATCCACTCGGTAATCCGTTCGCGTTCGCCTTCCTCGACGCTTCAACCCCACAAGGGTACGTCTGAATCGTCATTTTGAGTCGTGTATGCTGAGTTGAGGCAAACGCTTCAACCCCACAAGGGTACGTCTGAATCTCATCGAGCCACGAGAGGGCGTCGAACGGGTCGGAAGCTTCAACCCCACAAGGGTACGTCTGAATCTCGGTCAGGAGCGTGCTGTCACTCGAGTCAATGTGGCGCTTCAACCCCACAAGGGTACGTCTGAATCTGACGTCGTCTCCGTCTGGCAGTGCCCTGAGTGCGCTTCAACCCCACAAGGGTACGTCTGAATCGACCACTCTGTCGCTTACCGTGACAGGGCCGGCCGCTTCAACCCCACAAGGGTACGTCTGAATCACCGTGACCCGGAGTCGGAGTGAGGCGCCCAGGCCGTTGCTTCAACCCCACAAGGGTACGTCTGAATCTAGTCCTTCGCCTGGAGGCCGCCCTTCGTGCGCGAGCTTCAACCCCACAAGGGTACGTCTGAATCGTGTCGAGGACATCATCGAGCCACGAGAGGGCGTCGCTTCAACCCCACAAGGGTACGTCTGAATCTCGGTCTTCGATCGAGCGCCGCCTTTGACCGTCACGCGCTTCAACCCCACAAGGGTACGTCTGAATCTCTCCGGGCGTGCCTCGGACGATACGCTGTCGCGGCTTCAACCCCACAAGGGTACGTCTGAATCCGTCGTCAGTGTACCAGATAAAGACCTCTGTCGTCGGGCTTCAACCCCACAAGGGTACGTCTGAATCCGTCGTCAGTGTACCAGATAAAGACCTCTGTCGTCGGGCTTCAACCCCACAAGGGTACGTCTGAATCCGGGATCCCATCCGTTCTCCCGCATCTCGTCTTTCGGCTTCAACCCCACAAGGGTACGTCTGAATCGCGGGCGTCCTCGAGGCTGTAGGTGTTGTACTCGACGCTTCAACCCCACAAGGGTACGTCTGAATCCAACCCGTCGGCGCGCTTGATAGGCGGTCGAATCTCGCTTCAACCCCACAAGGGTACGTCTGAATCAGCGATTCCGACAAGCTGGCGACGGCGACAATTTGGCTTCAACCCCACAAGGGTACGTCTGAATCTCGTAGGCGCCTTGCGGTTCGTTGAGTTCCTCGTCGCTTCAACCCCACAAGGGTACGTCTGAATCCCGATTCTATGGTTTCGCCGGACCCTGCATCAATCGCTTCAACCCCACAAGGGTACGTCTGAATCCGCAGACCTCCTCGATGACCATCTCGTACACTTCCGGCTTCAACCCCACAAGGGTACGTCTGAATCCGACTGGACGGGCCGGTTGGAGTCGGCGTCGCTCGGCTTCAACCCCACAAGGGTACGTCTGAATCGCCGAGGCGAAAATCTGCCGAGGTGTTCCGACCGTGCTTCAACCCCACAAGGGTACGTCTGAATCAGCGCGTAGCGATCGTCGGCGGCCTCGCCCTCTCGGCGCTTCAACCCCACAAGGGTACGTCTGAATCTTCGTCGACGAGGATGGCAATCACGAGCTCCCGTCGCTTCAACCCCACAAGGGTACGTCTGAATCACCGGGACGCTGTTGAGTGTGACCAGCCACGAGCCGCTTCAACCCCACAAGGGTACGTCTGAATCGCCGTCGAGACCGACGATGGCGTCCAGATCCGACTGCTTCAACCCCACAAGGGTACGTCTGAATCCGTCCCTTCTGCTTCGTCCTCGACGTCGGCCTCGAGCTTCAACCCCACAAGGGTACGTCTGAATCGCCCAGACGATCCGGAGCACATCTACGTCCTCACGCTTCAACCCCACAAGGGTACGTCTGAATCCATGGTGAATTTGACCACCATATCCTCTCTATCCACGGAATTCACTTCACTATTTCTGTCGACCCGCAATCCTCCTGGATCCCCCGGGGGTCGACATCAGCTAGAGAAACCGACTGTCTTCGGTCGGGTCATCGCCGTACACCGAACGGTTCAATAGCTTATCTGAGGAGAGTTCGTAGATCACTACCGATTCTCCTTCTTGCAGTAGATCGTCTATCTTCCCTTTCATCGTCGTCAAATCGCCCTCCGAAATCTCACCTTCAAGCACTGAATTCTGGACGTGGATCAGGTACCGACGACATAGTTTCAGCATTAGGTGGGTGCGGTCGGCCTCCATATCGTAGACGACGATAACGTACATCTACCACCACCGCTTGAACGGCTCGTATGGCTCGCCAGTCAATAGGTGTTTTTTCAGCTTGTACGCCTCGAGCCGGAGCAGATACTGATAGCTTACCTTCCGGTTCAGTTCTGGGTGTTCAACTGTTCGCTCGAGCGTTTGTTCAAACTCCTTCAGGAACGTTGTCCGTCCAGCTTCGTTGAGGAGGCAGGAACCGACTTCATTCCGGAAATCATCACGGCTGATCTGTCTCCGGTTGACTAACCGGAATAGTAGCCGATCCGTCAACACCGGTTTGAACAGGTCAGCGATATCAAGTGAGAGGGAGTAGCGTCGCTCTCCGGGTTCGTGGAGATAGCTGATTGCGGGATCGAGCGCAGTAGCCCGGATCGCCGACACACAGTTAGCATATACCAGACTGTTCCCGAACGAGATGAGCGCATTCACGGGGTTCGGCGGTGGGTTGTACTCCCGGCTGTCAAATGAGAACGAGTCGGGGAGCACCGTATCGAACGTTCGGTAGTACGCCCGGCGGGCTGTCGCTTCGACGCCCATGAGTTCTGAGATATCCTTCGTGCTGTCAATGCGTGAAACCGCGTCATCCAGGTCCTCGAGGACTCTTCCGAGGTCGTAGTCCCGACTGTTGTAGTATGTGACGTTCGTCCGCATATTGTGGATACTGCCGCGGACGAACGAGGCGGCGATCGTCTGCCGTCGCTCGGGGTCGTCGTATGCCCGGACCTGTTCGACAACGGTTCGCCCGCTCGTTTGGCCGCGTTCAGGCATCAGCGACCCCGCGTAGCGATCGTTCCAGCCGAAGACGTGTACGGCGACACCATGGTCGTTGAGAAACGACATCAGCCGCGTATTGTAGTCGATCTGTCCGTGGAGGTAGATTGCTTCGGCATGCTCGACGGGAATGTGTTTTTTCTCACCGTCGATAGTCTCCAGTCGGACCGTGTCTTCGCTTCGTTCGATGCGTCCGTCTGAAAAAATGTGGTAGTTCCTGTCCATGATCAGACCCAACAGAAGTCGTAGTAGGCGCACGACTCACAGTATGGCTTCTCGGTGGCTTCCGGTGGACGCTCCGCGGTCACGATTGCGTGAATACTACGGATCGCCGACTCGACTTTCTCGCGTCGATCCTCGTCTAACGATACTTCCTCACGTCGGCGTTCGGTTGGATGCGCCAATACGCCTTCGCGCTGTACGTCCATCACTCGATCAAGGTACCAAAGGTAGTACGAGAGCTGCATGCGGGCCGGCTCAGTCAGTGCCGAGGAAGGCTTCACCTCGACCACCCGTCCGTCCTCGAGTAAGTCGGGGGAGATCATCCCCAACCGCAGATTCTCCTGTGTACGCTCGCCGTAGGAGGATTCGTCGACACGAGTTCCCCGGGCGACGCTCGCGTTTTCTCGGTCGATCTCGATGTTCCGACTCTCGAACCAGAGCTCGCGTTCACAGACGTAGTAGTACTGCATCATCACTCCGGTGACGCGGAACGGATCGTCGACGGCGTCGCCTCGAGCTGTCGCCAACAGCCGAGTGACGGGGCCGTCACTCACAACAATCGAGCCTCCACGCTGGTATCGGGGATGACGACGCCGTCGGTGGCGTCAAAGTAGCCGTTGTGCCGTCCCGGACGACCGTCCAGCACCAGCCGATCGGCACCCGAGAACAACGGCTCACACGCACTGAGTTTCTCTATCGTCTCGTTGTCGCCGGGGTAGACGGGAATGGAGACCTGCCAGTCGGCGGTCGACTCGACGAGGTCGTTGAGCTTGTCCCAGCGATACTCGGCGAACATCCGTCGGATCTCCTCTACCGTCTTCCGTTCTTCAGCGGTTCTCGTCACGATCACGTCGACGGCAGGACGCTGGTCGATCAGCGAGAGCTTGCTGAGCTGTTCGGCTTCTGCCCGCTCCAAGTAATCGACGTACTCGTCGGCGCCGACATCGCGCTGCTCGAGTAACTCGAAGTAGTGATCGACGGCGTCCCGAGTCACATCCGGTTCAGGTATCGGCTCGCCATCGTATACCGTCGCCAACGCTTGCCCCGTCAGCTTTGTCAGACTCTCTCCGCGACCATATACTGCGCTGGCCGGCGTCATCTCACGGTTCGGCGGTGGCGAAAGCTGCCAGACCGTCACGCGTCCGCGAGCACGATCGTACGATCGATTACACCGGCCCGCAGCCTGCACCAGGCTGTCCATCGGTGCGAAATCGCGGATCACCTCGTCGAAGCTCACGTCGACGCCGGCCTCGACGAGCTGAGTGGAGATGAACAGTACCGGCTCGCCTGCCTCGGCGAGATCGGTCGCGACGTCGATGAGGTGGCGTCGATCACATGGCCGGTGTCGTGTTGTGAGATGTATTAATAATGGTTCCCTCTCATGACGTTGACGAACCGCGTCGGCAAGCGTCTTCTCGGGGCGGACTGAATCGGTCCGGTGCTCCGTAGCGTCGAGTTGCTCAGCGTACATCTCATTGACGTTCAGTATCGCCGTTTGGTTGGCGACTGCCTCAGTAAGTTCCCTCGAGCTATCAATCGTGTTGCATATCGTCAGTACGGAGTCGCCGTCCTCGGCTCGTCTTGCTACGAGTTCGCCAGCTCGATCATACGAGAGGGATCCCTGCTCGGCACCCCCATCGGTGTCCGATTGTTCTCCATCCCAGCCGGGAAGCATTGCGACCGCGGACGGGTGGAGTGCGAAATCGAGTCTGTCGAGTTCCGCATAGTACGGATCGGGATCCGAAACGAGCGAGAATGGCTCCTGATCTCCAGCAGAAAGTAGTTTGGGCTGTGTAGCTGTCATGGTGATCACTGACGCGCCGTACTCCTCGGTCAACAGTTCCACTAATCGATCCACGAGCGGCCACCACTCCAGGGGCAGCGCCTGCGGCTCGTCAAGAACGACTACGCTCCCGTACAACGATGGGAGTTTCATCGAACGGGCGTTTGTCGGGCCGGTGAGGCTCTCGAATAGCTGGACGAACGTCGTTACGACCATCCCCGTGCGCCAGCTCTCTCCCAGCAAGGCGGCGACGTTCTCGACGGCATCGTCGGCGACTTCCTCGGCGGTTTCCGGCGGTGAAACCAGCGTTTCCGCGAGGTGGTGGTCAACTGTGATCCGCTCGTCCCCGTCGCTCTCCTCGAACAGCTCACGGCTCTCGTCTGCCACCTGATCGATGATCGATGTGTACGGCAGCGCATAGATGAGACGCCCCTCCTTTATGCCCGTGGTCGACGCAGTACCGGTCTCTTCGAGGACGGTCAGAGCGGCATCCAACCCAGTGAGCGTCTTCCCCATTCCTGTGGGGAGCGTTAGGGTCGCGACGCGTCGATCATCGGCAACGAACTCGGCTGCGCGGTCTCGGACCTTTTGCCGAGCCTCTTCGCGTCGCCCGTTCAGTCGTTCCGTGCGTGAACCGAGGTCCGAAGTGGCGTTCTCGGCTCGGATATCGGCGATGTGGTCGTCGATCGCCTGTCGTTCGGGTGACGTTGATCGGTAGGCATCCTTCCCTACCTCGACTCCTGTCGTCAGGCTCGCTGCGCTCGCCTTGTCGGCAAAAACGAGCGCGCTCCAGACTTGAAGCACCGACTCGTAGAAGCCAGATGGAAGTTTCTCCGGAGCGGGGCGGAGACGCCGGCCACTACAGGCTCCCTCTGCGAGCCATCCGAGTTCGGTGGCCGATTCGGGACGGGAGAGCCGTTCCAGGAACTCGTTCCAATTGCCGTTGCTGTTTGTCGCCCGTTCGACGAGCACACTCGCTAGCTTGGGGACGGTTTCGTCGATGTGCGCCGCCTGGCTGCGCACGTCCGACCGGTAGAGCGTCTGGATTCGGCCGGACTGTTCGATGCCCGCCCGATGAACGTAGTCGACCGCGTCGGGGAGGCGGCCGTGATGTCTCGCAACGGCGAGAAAGCCGAGGAGACAATCGGTTTCATCGAACTCTCGAGATTCCAGTACGTAGTATGCGAGCAGCGCTGAAATCGGTGCGTGGTGCTTCGGTCCGTCCGGTTTACCGTCACTGTCCGAGAGAAGATGGTCGCGAAACCACGCAGTCAGTTTCCCGAAGTCATGTATCAGTGCCACCGCCTCTACCAATTCGACGAGCGAATCCCCTGCAGGTGTCCTGGCGTCATCGGGGATGAGCCAGCCTACCCGCTCGCAAACATCGTAGAGATGTCTGTCGAGCGGGATTGGTTTTCCGTCAGGGTCTTCGTGCGACGGTCGTTCCGTGAACTCGACCATGGCTACGGCCTCCGACGGTTCACGAGAACATCACTCGGCGGCCGTCGACTTCGTGGGTCTCGACGTTCTGTACCAGAATCGGCTCCGTCCTGGTCGCGTATGCGATCGACTGGAACGCTGTCGTCGTCCGGCCATCTTCGTCGGCCGCCATGAACGCGGGCGACCGTTCGACTTTGATCTCGGTCTCTGGCGCCAGTTCGACGTTGTCGACCGCCTCGAGCACCGCGGAATCCACTTCGGTGGTTTCGCGCTCACGTGGAGTCACGTCGAACTCGCCCAGATACGTGATCTCTGCAAGATGCTCGGAGAGCCCGAGACTCGGTGGGTAGTAGGCAGTACCGTTACGGAGGTGGTCTCGAAAACGGGTACGAAGTTCGTCGTTTGCGAGTCGAAGATCAACCCGATAGGCGGGTTCGACTAACACTTCGTAGTTGTGCTGTTGTCGGAGTTTCGTCGGGTCGGGCATCGAGATGCGTGCGTGCCCGCGGCTGGGCATCGTCGTCATGTGTTCCTTAGCCGTCGAGAGCGTATTCTGTGGCAGGTTAATCGTCCGAAGCTCCTCGATTGCCTCCACTGCGATCGACGAGACTTCAGGGCCGAACGCTTCGTAGTAGCTATCCCGCTCTAGCCCGAGTACCGCGGCAACGAGGCCGGCGACGGTCGTCCGCGGGATAATCCGGTAGGTCTGTTTGACGATGTTCCCCTCGACGCGTCGGAAGTGGCCCCACTCTCCGCGGAGTTCGAAGGAGAGACACGTCTCCGGGAGGGTGTCATCCTCGTCGGCCCAGCCTTCGAGTGTTTCTTGGGACATCACTCTGGCATCGTGGCGGCGGCCTCGTCGTAGACGTTGACGACCTCGACTATATCGTCGCCCACCGCCCCACGTAGGACGTCGTAGAAGCCGTGTTCGCCGACCTCGTCGCCGGCCGTGTAGGTCTCATCGTCGACGGTCACGTCGAGTACGTCGCTCGCAACGACGCGAACGCGAGCGATGCGGTCGTCGTGGCGGTCCAGTCGGGAGACTAGCTCGGTCCCGTCGAGCGTGAACTCCCGAACATTCCGGAGTTCGTCGGTGGGTACCGAGCGATCTTCGTCGATGTCGAGATCCCGCGTTAGCCCACCGAGGTGGAAGCTCTCGTCCTTGTACTCCACGCGGAGATAGAGCCGGGGCTCTTGGCCGACTTTGCTCCGACTGATAGTCTGGTTCTTGATCGCGCGCCACGTCAGCGTGTCGAGACGCTCAACGTCTGCTGTGGAAAGCTTCGTATCGGCCGCTCCGTGTTCGTCGACCAGCCCGTGGAACGCGATGAAACCGTATTGAATACGATGGTCGTCGAGGTCGAACCCACCCTGTTCTTTGCCCTCTCCGGTCGCGATGACGCTGGTGAGGCTGTTGTACTCCTCGTTTTCGGTGACGGGGTGGAGCGTCTTCGCAGGTGAGAACTGGACGGGGCCGGTGAAGTGGTCCGGGAGGTGTTCAGCGAACGGTTCGTAGCTCCCTTTCATGTCGACGCTCATCGTCGCGCCAAAATACCGAACGTCGGCGCTGTTGTCGAGGAATGCTCCGAACACCTCCTCCCGGAGCTTGGCCTCGTCCTCGTCGTCGAGATCGTCGAAGTCCCAGTCCTCGGGCTCGAGACCCCGGAGGCGAGATTCGAGCAGGTCTTCACGTGACGACTGCTCACCAGCTTCGTTTTTCACATTCTGGACGTACACGCCGTGACCGTCGTCGTCGAGCTGGTCACGCAGATAGCGCTTCAGCCTGACGTCGGTCACGATCGCCTGCTGAGTCTCGGGGTCGATACGTGGGCGATTCGCCCCGCTCAGTGGGTTGCCGTTGGGGTTTGCGTCGACGGCATCGTAGCAGAAGACAATCTCGGAACGGTTCGTCACGGGCTCGTAGCTGTCGTCGGCGTATGCGTTGTCGCTCATGCTTCCTCCTGGGTGGCTGTGGGCTGGTCGTCGGCCTGTTCGTCGTCGCTGCTCGCCCAGTTGTTCATCCCGTAGGCGACCCCGAGCGAGTAGTAGAATCGGAGGTCGGTCGTGTCGAGTTCCCAGTCGCCGTCGATGTCGATCCGGGGTAGGGTCGTCACCAGACGGTCGACGACCTCACGGTACATCGTTCCGGCCATATTGTTCTCCCTGGAGTAGACGACGTTCTTGTTCAACACGTCGCTGGCGAGTCGCTTCAGCTTTGACTCGGTGACGGCTTTGATCGGATACTGATCGATCAGTGTGGTCGAGCGCCCCTCGCTCACCTGCTGGTAGCCAGTCACCTGGCCGACCAGCGCGCCGAGGAGGAAGCTGCCACGTCGTTCGGGCTGCTCCTCGTCGAGAGCCGGTGTCTGATCGAGGAACTGTTCGAGCTTTGTCTCCCGCGCCCCGGCGACGTTCCCGCCGTCGGCTCGGGCTGGTGTGTCTGAGTACATGTCGTTTGTTGGATGATCGTCTGTCAACTGCAGTGGTTCCGCGACTGGTTCGTACGCTTCACGCCCGGTCAGCAGGCCAGCGTCGGCGAGTGCACAGAGCTGCGTGTACTGTGCGGCCACACGAAAACTCGGGAACTCCTCACCTTCGTCCTCCAGGAGCCGGTCGACGTACTCGGTAAGTACAGCTTTGACGTCGAGTGGCTCACCTGAGAGCACGGCAACGAGTGCTCGGATTCGGTAATCATCGGCACTGGCGTCGTCATCGCCCGTAGCGAACGTCTGTTCGAAGTACCACCCCGTGGCGAGGGTACTGAGCAGTGTTGACTCCTCCGAGACGAAGATGTCCCAGTTGTCCGGTGTCGGGAACGCGGCCCGAAGCCGAGGATCGGGATGGTCGGCGTCGCCCTCCGCATCGTACAGCCACGACTGGAGCACCTGCTCGTGTTTTCGCGTGAGTTCGACAGGCGAGAACAGCGTCCCGTCCATGCTGTCGCCGAAGACGTCGAAGCGTTTGGTCTGGTGTTCCATCACCGCGGCGACGTAGAAGCGGAACCGCTTGCCCACTTCCTGGAGGCGCGGGGTATCTTGGTAGCTCCGGTAGGCGCTTTCGATCGGCGTCATATCCTCAGCGTGAACGAGCTCGTAGAGTACCTGATAGAGGTCCCGCGCGTCTTCCGGACCGAGCCGTCCGAAGAAGTACGGGAGGTAGTAGACGTTCGCACCCATCGTGTAGTAGTCGCAGGCGTCGACGAACGTGCTTGCGTTCATCAGCGTCACCGCGACGTCCTCCGATACTGGGTGGGTTCGCCACGCCTGGTCTGGGTCGAACCCTGGAAACTTCTCGAGTTGCTTGCCGAGGAAGTAGTTCAGCGGGTCTTCGGCAGTCCCGACAGCTGGCCCGGAGTGACCGGTTACGAGGTCGGTCGCGTCGCCTACAGAGTCGGTGGCCTCTCCCTTTGAAACGAGTTTCGCCTGCTTTCGCGCCCGCATCGCCTCATTGAACACCGGGCTCGCCTTGCCCGGGAGGAGAAACTTGCCGTCCGGCTCGACTTTGACCGCCACGGTCGTGAGCGCCGTCGTCTTGCCGTCGAGCTGTTCATCGATGGCAGTCTCAATCCGTTCCCGGATATTCTCCGTCTCGCCAAGAGTAGCGAGTTCGTTGATGATCCAGCCGTCCTCGTGGTCGGCTGCGGCGTCCTGAATCACGTCGTCGACCGCCCACGCGGTGAGTCGCTCGTGGAGGTACTCTGCGACCTTCTCGGGCTCCTTGTTCTTGCCTGTACGATGTGTGACGCTGTGGTCGAACCCCCGCGCGGAGTCATACCACGAATGGGCGACCGCTTCGACCTTCCCCTCTCCGTATCGTTCAACGCCGACTGGCCTATCGGGATCGAGGCCCGGTTCGTCCCCACTTAGGTCGACCCGGAGATAGAGCAGGCTCTCGGGCTCGTCGAACAGGTCGGTCGACTTCTCCGGCGTGAGATAGGCCGCGTACTCGCCTCCACCGGCGGTCGCAAGCGTGTACAATCGCCCGTATACATATTGGAGATCGCGGAGCGAGGAGATCGGTCGATTGGGGAGTTTCCTCGCCAGTTTTGCATCATCTCCATAGCGTTCATTGAACATCGAAGGCTCCGGAAGAAGACTCATCCATGCACCTCTGGCGCTGGCTTTCCGTACGGATCGCGTTTCTCGGTAAGATTGCAGAATCCCAGCCCCAGCGCGTTCCGCTCGCCGAGTCCACAGTCCAGTGCGAGGTTGAGATGACGTCGATGATCATCATTGCGGACCGTATAATCGAACTGCCATTTCGAGAGTACGTACGTTAGCCTCTGGTCCGTTGTTACCTGCAATGGCACGGCGAAGGTTTTCAGCAGTTCGTAGCCATCAAAGAGGTCACCGTTGGTTTCGCTTGGACCCGGGAGGTATTCCGGGCCGAACAGGCTGTATTTCTTATCCAGATTCGCCTCAAGCTGTTCGCGGAGTGGTTCGATTGTGTGCTCCGGGCGCCAATATACTGCCTCTTCGCCTGGGTTATCGATCCCGTAGTCCTCACAGCGCCACGGTGGGATCCGGACGAGTAGTCCGGTCCCTGTCCCGATCGTCCCGCTGCTTCCCGGTTCACCGACATCTGGCGTGATGGCCGAGAGACCCTGGACGGTAAACGGCATTTCCCCAACGTTCAGTTCGGGGTTTTCTTGGAGATCCGTTGCGATCACCGAGAGAAGCTCTTCCTGTGGCGCTGAGACAATAAGGGTCCGTTGGTCACCTTCAGACATGTCCTGCGGTGGGAATGGGTTGCTGAACGAGAACCCAGGCGGCTCATTCGTGTCGTGAACCGCTTCATGCTCTGTTCCTTCGAGTGCGTTCCAGATCCGACCACGAAGCTTGTGGTGGTAGTCGTTCTGGTAGGTCGTGTCTGCTCGTGCACGGAGATGTACGAGCACTCGCATCACGGCCTCCCTCTGTTAGTCGGTATCACAAGACGAGTCGATAATTATTTGCAGGATATATAAGTATTACTGACACTATTAATGTTCTAGGGGAACAGGATTATTCTTGAAGAGAGGAGTTACTTCACTGTTCATGGTCTTCTATAATTTGGAGTAAGAGGTAGTCTACCTAATCGTCCGCACTCACGAAATAGATTAGTTGAGTGCGGACTGGTCCAAAGGTTGAATTGTTCGGTCGAGAACCCCACTATCTCAGATTTGTCTATAGCTCGGTCAATAGCCCAGGGTTCATTCATCGTCTCTCGATACCTCCATTCAAATGCACCTTGGCCGGGTGCGCTGATGTCTCCGCCAGATCCTGCACCAGTCTTAACCAACAACTTCGGATGCCTACGTTTGTTGTTGGTTAAGGTACTCTTCTGCTGAGTATTTCAGGGAGGATTTGGTCCGTGACGAGATGACTGACACATCTGGCACCCCCACACCGGCTGGGCAGACCACGTCTCATCTGGGACATCCTCGAACTCCTGAAACGGATGCATAGTCTTTTGACCGCACGTGCGGCAGTCAAGTCGCGTTTTCGAGGGCACGCTGGGTTGCCGATCTTCGGAATGCTCGTCGTCAACGGCGCGCTGGAGCGCAATTGCTGGTGTCAACCAAACGTCGTTCTCGGTGCTCTCAAGCAGGCTTGTAAGCCGAGCTTCGCCACGAACGCCGTGTCCTTCCTCGTCGTACAGAAACGTCGTGTGAACCCCTCCATTTGGCGACGTCGTCGTCGCTTTCCAGACTGTCCGCTCACGAGCTACCGAAAGCAGCTGTTCACCACGTTCGGAGGTAGCCCGTACGGCGTCGGGTAGGGAGGGCCACTGGTCGGTCAACTGCGCTGCAGGCGCGTCGTCGAAATCGTAGATCAGCTGGCAATCATCGACGGCTGGATCCCTGTCGGGCTTCGCGAGGAGAGTCGCTGCCGCAGCGCCCTTCGCGAGGGCGTGATAGTCGGTTGAGGCCTCGACGAGCAGATGGACGACGTGAAGCAGTGTCCACTCGAGGTCTGCGGGCTGCTGTTCGTCGGTGGATTCACCGAGATGATTCATGAGGCAGAACCGGCACCTGGTCTGGCTGGCAGGAATCGACGCGCCACAGGAAGCACACTCGTTCATTGTAGCGGTTGAGTCGTCTGGATATTCCGCGAGTGTCTCCTCAGTTCGGTCTCGAAAGGGCTCGCAACGACGGTCTCTGGCGAGTTCATGGTCGGGAATCTGCGTCGCCTCGCCAAGCGGTCGGAGTTCCTCGAAATCAGCGTAACGGTCGGTCATGGGGACGTCTACCAGCACGTTCTTTCGTCTTCACTTTTAAACATCAGCCCCACATCCAGTACAGACTGAACGTTCCGAGTCAGACGCTTCGGGGACCAGTTCAGCCAGTGTGTCTTGATGTGACCGGATGGTCGGGGTCGTGACGTTCGCAGCTTCCGCGACCTCCGTCTGCGTCAGCCACCGACCTTCGTCGCGCCCGGCTTTGTAGAGACAGGCCGCTGCAAATCCTGATGGCCGAACGCCCGTTGTGGCATCTGTTGATTCAGCTTCTTCCGCTAACCTCCGAGCTCGCTGTCGAATAGAGTCAGAGACGTCGAGTTCCGACGCAAGTCGGGGAATGAATTCGCCCGGGCGAACGGGCTGGGCCGGGAGTCCGAGTTCTCTGTTTAGCGTCTTGTAGGCACTCCTGACTCTCGACTGCTCGACCCGTGCCGCATCGGCGATGTCCTCGAGCGTTCGTGAGAGACCGTTACAGCGACAGATCCCGTAGACGCTCGCTGCCGCCATCGCCTCGATCGATCGGCCTCGAAGCAGGTCTTCGTTCTGTGCACTCCGGAACAAGTGACACGCCTGGTCGCGAACCGATTCTGTGAACTCGAGTGTGCTCACGATTCTTCGAACTTCACCCAGGCCGTGTGCGAGATTCCGCTCAGCTTTCGAGTGGAACCGCCCACGAGACTGCTCACGCCGCATTCGGGCTAGCCGCTGGCGCTTTTGCCCAGAGAGTTCGTTCCCGTTCGCATCTTTCCGGCGACCGATTTCCGTCGATAGCCCTCGGTCGTGACGTGCCGCTGTAAGTGGAGCCCCCATCCGCTTTCGCTGGTCCTGATCGTGGGGTCTCCATTCCGGACCGTGATCGATCCGCTGCTCGTCGATGACGAGCCCACAGTCCTCACAGATGGTTTCGATAGCATTGGTGGTGACCTGACCGTCGCACTCAGGGCATTGGTTCGATTCAGTCTCAGTCTGGACGTCTTCGTCGAACGCCGTTTTGTAAATCTCTCTAGTTGCCATGATGCTCACGAGGGGGCGATGCGTTTCTCAGGATGCCCCTCAGCCACTCTGGGGCAAACAAACACCACACGGACAGCGGTGGCACGGACTTATGGGGTAGCGAAAGCCCGGCAGTACAACGGCCATTGGCCGTGAGCAGCCCGGAACGTGGAGGTGGTGGGAGGTGGCGGTGACTGCGTACACATCAGCAAAAAAGGGGGCGTCACCCCGGCTATTCCCACCACCGACTGCACTCATCATGTCGTTCCCACCGACTACGGTCTCACCCAGACGCCGGCCAATCGCCGTTCGCGACCAGCCATCCGGCTTCTCCGCCAGCCGCATCGACATTAGCTCTCGATTCCAAACGCGAGTAACTATCTCTAATTTAGTCCTCAACCGGAACTTCGACCTCGAGTTCGACGAGTAACCCGTCCTGAGCGAGCTGCTGTGGTCCGAGGAGCGTGAGACAGGGATACGGTGGATCGGCGAATACCTCGTTCCACACCTCGAAGAACGCGTCCCGGTTCGTTTGTAGCTCGACGATGTGCGCGGTCACCTTCGTCACGTCAGCCAGTGATCGATCGATGTCTTCGAGGAGTATTTCGACGTTCTCGAACGCTTTGAACGTCTGGCTTGTAACATCTTCCCCAGCGAGTTCGAATTTCTCATTCCAACCGACTTGCCCTGACATAAAGAGGGTGCCGTCTACGACGATGCCATGACTGTAGCCGATGCTCGAGGCGTCGATGAGCCCGTCTGGAGCGATCTGTTTCCGTGCCATGACATGGCAGTCAGTGTGGAACTCGAAGTATATGCCGGTCGATGTGTCGTCGATTGTTCCGGAAACGTAGGGAACGTCGGCGTTAGCGCTCGCGGGCGTGACGTATTTCGTTTTCGTGCCGCGGTCGATCACCACGGCCTCGTCGGTCTTGAGGCGTGAGTCCGGATGGATGAGAGATGGGTCCGAGGTGGTGGTTGGTTCCTCTGGCTTGTCTGGGAAGGTTGGACCCGTTTCAGTCTTTTCCTGTCGGGATAATGAATCGACCGATTCCCTCAATATTTCGCGTTCGCGAGCGTCCTTGTGACCCTCATTGGGCGATTCGAGACGGTCGTGAAGCGACTCCTCTAGTTTGTGAACGTCGGATCTATGCCATCGGTGTCGTCGAAGAACAGAGAAGACCGCTGGCCATCAGTGGGTCTCACAATACAACTGCACGGTCAGCGTTGAGATGGCGGATAGGTAATGAGATGACGCGGTAGCTTTATCGAACGGACTCCACTAAGGTTACAGAATGTCTCCAACGTACTGGTCTTCCCAGTGTCGTCGATCTTCGATCTCACGACGTCCGCGGCGCGTCACGGAATAGACGTTCGTCCGACGATCGGCCTCACCTTTCTCGATCAACCCCTTGTCGACGAGAGTGTCAAGGTTCGGATAGAGACGGCCATGGTGGATCTCTTTTTCGTAGTAGTTCTCGAGTTCGTCCTTGATCGCGAGTCCATGCGGTTCGTCTAGTCCGGCGGCCACATATAAGAGGTCACGCTGGAATCCAGTCAGGTCGTACATTGTCGATACTTTGTAAGAAGCCCAATTAAAGGCATGGGATGCTGAAAGTATTTGTCAATGACAGGTTTAGCGAAAGCCCGGCAGCGAAGCGGCGCCTTGAGCGCCGTGAGCAGCCCGGAACGTGGAGGTGGTGGGAGGTGGCGGTGACCGCTACCCATCAGCAAAAAAGGGGCCGTTGCTCTGGCTACTCCCACCACCGACCGCGTTCTGGGAACATAACGGTGCTCCACCCGGTCAGGGCCACGGAGACGCGCCCGTTGTACCAGTTCTTCGCCGCCCCGTGAATCCGCACACGTTCGCCTTCTTCGATCCAGGGTTGGTTCGATTTCTCCCAGACAGTCAGCTTCGTTCGCCCGCTCTCGTCCTCGATGAGCCCGACTTGCTGAATCGCCGACGAGTCGCTCTCCCACAGGACCGTCACACGACCCTCAATGCTCACCTCTTTGCGACCAATCTCCTCGAGCTTCCCGATTGGAACCACCTGTCCTGGTGCCGTCTCCAGTTCCTCGAACACCCCGACGACCGCACCCATCAGGTCCTTCCCACCGACCACGGCTTCGGCCAGTCGCCGGCCGATCGCCGCTCGCGACCAGCCGTCCAGCTTCTCCGCCAGCCGCATCGACTGTCTGTTCACCGCCGCCAGCTGCTCCTGCGTGAGTTCTGCACGAGGATCGTCTCGTTCCGGGTCCGCCATCGGATCCACGCTCGCTGCCCGTTTCTGGAACGCTGTACGCCGCTCAGCGCTGCGCTTCGCCGCGACGTCTCGCGTCCGTTGTTCCCGACCGTTCTGCGTCCCCAGTTCGGCCTGGGCACTGATGCGCTCGAGCTCGGCCTCCCGCGCTCGAATGCGCTCTTCCTGTTCGAGGGTCACACCTCGAATCCGCTCGTCACTGGTGTCGATCATCCCATCCGGGTGGTTCGCATCGACTTTCGCCTGGATCTCCATCTGCACCGTCGCCTGGAACTCAGGTGTCTCGTCAACGACCTCGAACCCATCTTCATCGACTTCTGCTTCGTCTGCTTTTTCGAATGCCTGTTCATCGACCGAAACCTCATTACCAAAGACGTTCTTACTCGACATTGGAGTTCAGCTCCTGAAGGCGCTCAGCGTCCGACACCGCGATGCCATTACATCGCGGTTTTCCGACGACACCGCCCGACAGAACCATCTGCGCGCTCTCGCTTGCGCCTTCGCGAGCGCCCCCTGGGCGCGAGCGAGAGCGCGCCTGAGGCGGACAATCATCCAGCACCGCGTGCCGACCCGCCCGGAGCGAGCGGCCAGCTTTAAGCCGTTTCTCGTGTCCGGCCCGGACTGCGGGTCCGTGTCCAGGGCGACGGTCGTGAGCACGGCGAGTCGCAGTGTGGCTCGCCGCGCGGAACGGCCCAAAGCGCTGGAACGCGAAAGCCCGCGAGGGGCGCAACCGAAAACGCGCTTAATGCTGGCGTCGAGACCAGATTCACTTTAGCCCGGAACGGGCGCGGACGGTGCGGAGAGCGCCCGCATGCCCGGAATGGTCGGTCGCGAGCGACGCGGAGGGCGGAACGCGGCGAGCGGGACGGGCCGGTACGTACCACTGGTCAATCGGCTTCATCGCTCGGCGAACCAACCACCGCCCTGGTGGACTCAGAAAGGGCGAGGCCGTCTCGATCGTCCCCCGACCCCGTAAGCACCGCAAGAATGAGGCGCGCAGCGTGGGTCGCGGAATGCCGAGCGGCCGAGGGCTTTCGGAGATGATGCTATCGGTCACCACTCACAGTCAAGATCTTCAGAACCTAGTCAGCGGTCATCCCGTAACGAACACCGTTGACCAACACGCAATCGGGGCCTTCTCAGTCACTTCTCTGTAGTCGGCGGAGCGTCGGGCCCAGTCGTGATCCAGTCAGTTGCTATCGAGCGTCGGCTGGCGGGTCGAGATACGTCTCCAGTTCGTCGATGACGGTCTGGACGAATGATTCATCGAGACGACCCTGTCGACGGATGAGTGCAGCGTGCTTCGGTGACGCAACCGACCAGGGCGAGGCGTAGCTCTGGCGTGGCATCCCGCCCTCTACCCAGTCGGAATCCTCGATTGGGACCGTTTCGTCATGGGGCGTTGTCGTCAGCGTGACCGTCATATACTGTTCGTCGCCGAACGGGTGTGTGTCATTGTTCAGGATCAGCCACGGACGCGGGTTCTCACCCGACTTGAACGGATCCGGTCCCCAGACGACGTCCCCGCGTTGATAGCTCATTCAGTCGCCTCGTCCTCGTCGTCGACCGCGTGCTCCAACCACTCGTCCATGTCTTCCTCGCCGAAGCGGTCATTAGCCGCCCGCGTACTCTCGAGCATGTTGGTGTGCGCCGCGACGTCGTCATCTTCACCGAGCGCCCAGTAGTTGCCCTTATGCCGGACGAGTCCCCGATCCTCGAGTCGAGAGAGGACGACGCTGATGCTCCCCGCTTTGACGTCGGTCGCATCTCGAATCTCGCTCTGGGTGAACGCCTGATCGGGATGGGCAGCGAGAAACCGCATGACGCGATCGGCGTTCGTCTCCCCGGAGTGCTGGAGGCGATCCTCGGGGGAAGATTCGAACGTCTCGATGTCGATGGGCATGTGTATTGCTTTGTCGCTGTATGTATTAGATGTACCGACGTATTTCTGAGCCGGTTCGGGCTCGCTGATTTACTGGGAGTGGGCTGGTCGGGCTATTCATCGACGACATGTGTCTCGAAGTCCCGTGTCCAATACGTCGCGGGGCCACCGGGGCTACAGCGAGCACACAGCTGCAAGGGCCCTTCGAGATGCCCGAGTTCGACACGAAATCGCGTGAGTGCAGTGAGCGTTTCGACGACGAGTCCACAGCTATCACAGGCGTGATGATCACGCTCGCCGGGATCAGGATGCTTCTGGACGGCACAGTCAACACAGATCGGATGCGAAACTCGCTCGTCTTTACCCCAGGTGAAGGCGGCGCCACGCTCCGACCCGGGAAGCGCATCGCAGAACGCACATCCCGAAAGCGTCTGCTGCATTACGACGTCTCCTCGTCGGCATCACGGCCAGTTGTCCACCCACGATGGAAGACAGCCAACTGCCGAATCGAGTCGAAGGCTTCGCCGCTAGGCTCGTGGACCAGCACTCGCTGTTCGGCGACTGCTGTCACGACACCGTCGTCGACGAGGTCACTGACGAGGTGTCGCGCCGCCGTCTCGTCGACGCCCACTGTCGATATCCGGGCCGCATCCCGATCCTGTGCGAGAAGTTCGCTTTCGAATCGCTCGTGATCGGCTGATCTATCGTCAAGGATGTCTGGATCAGTCATGGAACTCACATCTCGGCACGCTCTCGAGCGCGCCTCGCGCCTCGCGGCGCCGACAGACTCATCGTCGGGAACAGGTGAGGAGAATGAAGCAGGACTCTGAACTCAAGAACTTAACTAACGGTTTGGGATCATCTCGCGAGGTTTGTTGGTTAAAACAGTCGCCCCGTCTGCAGAACTGCAGAAGAGAACACAAACCCCGAAAGAAAGGCTCTGTTGAAACTCTCAGTGAGTGATAAGTTTGAATCGTTGTGCTGAATATAGAGGATGAGTGCAGCATGACGCCACCGCTTATTTCACACCGGAAGCCGTGAACCATCCGATCACTATACGTGCGTACTGAACGTATGCCAGATAAGGCAGTGGCAACCTGTTCGTTACTTATTGTCCGTGCTCTGCGTGTCGCTCACTCCATTCAAATTCGCTAATATCCGTGTCCCAGTCTTCAACGTCGCCCCTCTTGACGTCCTGAACATCAATGTGATTATGATTATCGGCTACCTCGACCTCTGATTGATCTCCAAACTGGACACTATTGAAATCCTCTCTGGACGTTGGTGCGTTTAGGCAACCGTGATTGTCGGCGTCGGAGCTGAATCCGTCGCCACAGACTCCAATCGCATAGCGAACGGTCTCAAATTCACCTTCTAACGTTTCATGGAACTCGTCAGAAACGGTGACCTCTACGGGTGAAGAGACGACGTTACCGTACTCCGTCGCTACGAGCCCAGTGATCTCGCTTTCTCCATCGGAGAATAGTCGGAGAATGTGATCCGAATACGAATGGTTCTCGTGACGCCACCTGACAGTGATTGCTTTGATTTGCAGCAAGTCAGCCGAAACCGTGTCCGAATCCGAAAGACAGCCTGCCAGTGTACTACTCACCAGCGCGCTCCCGGAGATACCAATTAACTCCCGTCTGCTGATCATTATTGCATATGCCATTTAAGCCATATTATATATTTCGGATAAATAACTAATAGCGTAGAACTGGCGTGGGTAGCTGATTCGCTTGCTCCTTAGATGGAACAGTAGTTGAGTCACCTGTATTGAGCGTTTGACTTTCCGCGTTGATCCCTCCTCAGTCCGTGAAACATTCGCGCTCTGTATTCAGCACGCAGTTCTTATCAGGGTTGATGGATTTCAACAGAACCGAAAAGACAGGGATCTGCTTCCATCGAGCGACTGCACTGAGTACGATGGTTAGCCGTCGCATCTCGACACTCAGATCGGTCGAACGCAGGGACGTACTGTGGCTCAGGATTCGCTGGCGTCATCGGTCGAGCACTTCGACGTCGGGCTTCGCCCCGTCTGGACCTGCGACCGCTTTCGCCCGCTCGAGTTCGCGGCGTTCTCGCTGGGCCTGTCGTTCGAGGGCAGCTGCCCGTCGACGACGTACGGAGAATCGATCGTCGTCGACGTCGTCGTCTTCGATCGTGAAGCGCTTGCCTCGGTGGTCGATCTGCTCGAGCATCAGTACGCGTCCTCCTGCGCTGCGTCTCGAGTGTCTGCCTGCAGGTGCTCGTAGCGGACTTCACAGCTGGCCGAACAGAACCGGCCAACGTATCCAGCCCGGTCGCGGGTACGTCTCGTACAGGTCGGTACTTGACACTCGGTACACCTGGTCATCTGGCGATCCCTCGCTTCAGGAACCGAGTCGTCTTAGCATCTGGCGACGCTGGTGCTACGTTGCTTGATCGCATGGATGTCTGCGAGCGGCTTCAGTCGAGCCCCCGCACCCCTCTCGGGGGTGATAAACTGTCTCGAGCGGACGACCAGCTCACCTCTCAGTCATCGGTTGAACGTCCCATCCGGGGCGGGAGTGATCCCGGTCCGGATCTCGAGGTCGACGCGTCTGAGATGCTTGTAACCACCACTGGGCTGGCGTTGTTCGAAATTAGCTGAAAGAGAGGGCGCTAAGCCCCTTCCTTAGCGAGCGCCGCACGAACAGAGAGGGGCTTAGCGCCCTCTCTTTCAGATATCTAAGTTGATATTATAGGTAAGAAGATCGCCAATAGGATGTTGGAACAAACGCGTAGAGAGTCCTGAAAGATATTTTGGTAACTACTCGAAAGACAGTTCAGCAAGCTTCTCTGGCAGACTTTGCAGACGAGTTTCGAAGACTGATAGCGGGTGGGTATCCAGAAACACAGCCTTTTCTCGATCCACCGAACCATTCGGATAATCGATCTGAAAGTGGCAGTGGCCTAAGTCCGTGTGAGTATTATCCTGATGCCATCCGCAGGAAAAGCCACGTTCTGGTTCGACCCACTGAATCCAGTAGTGGTTCCAGTCCTGACGGAATATGAATTCAATTTCGACTCGAGCAGTTGGTGACCGATACGAGTGATCAAGAAACCGTTCAACGTCGACAACGGTGTGAATCTCGCGAGGGCGGTTTCGAGACGGAAGATACTGGACGTCGGAAAATTCCGATTGCGTACTCAGTCGCTGGTGAATTCGTTGATAGACACGTCGCTTGTCGTACGGGTTTCCACCGCTAGTGAACCGCCCCATCTCAATCGGCGTGCTGAGGGTTGCTTGAATTTGAACCGTAATCCTGCGCCGAAAGATCGTCGTATAGCCCAAGTGCGTTGGTGAGTAGCTGGCGATGGTGCTTATTTTCCTCCCAGTAGGTGATCACCTTTCGTCGGTCCCGGACCTCTTCTGGAGGGAACTCTTCCCCAAGCGATGCCTCGAGTCCTTGCAGTGAATCAACATCGTATTCGCGCTTCCACTCCGAAATTTCTGAGGCGATTGCCTCCAGTTCGTCTCGAAGCTCGTCTTTCGTATTCTCGACGACAAGCTCTTGGATATGATCAAGGTACGCTCGCATTGGATCGATCTTGTAGCGCGTATCGCCGTCTATCTCGACGGTCGTAAGCTGGCCTGCATCAGTAAGGTATTCGAGTTGGGATTTCGTTGTTTCCCAGGAACCAACCTCTGCTTGCTCTTTGATCCAGTTGACCGACCTCGGCTCACGGAGCGTGAGGGCAACGGCTTCGATCCGATCTCGAGCAGTCATCGTTTCAGTCCAGTTATCCATGATCTTGGAAGCAGATATGGGGCCCATACACTTATAGATTGAGAGCGATTCGTGATATCCGAGAGTGAGAGGTTAGCGATTGAACGTTCCATCTGGGGCTGGGACCAGTCCCGTCCGAATCTCGAGGTCGACGCGTCTGAGGTGTTTACAGCCACCGGCAGGCTGGCGTTGTTCACAGTCCGGGCAAGTACACGTCTCCACCTCGACATCGACTGTGTAGATGTTCCCGCTCTCGCTGACGACCTCGTAGGTTGGGCCCACGCTGGCGAAGCGAACGTCCATATCCTCGCTCAGTGCCCGACGGGTTCGTGGTTCGTCGATCGAGTAGCCGCCTGCCTCGAGTGGAGTCGGTGGCTGTGGATCCGTACAGAGGCTGGTGAAGTCGTTGCGACGGTTGCGTTCTTGCCCGCATTTTCTGCAGTGCCAGTAGCGGGTGCGGTATTCGGAGCCCTCTGTGAGATCGATCTCATACGGCGATGGCTCATTTCCGGGAAGCCACTCGTCGATGGCGACGAGTTCGTGTCCGTTGAGACGGGCAACGTCACCTGGATAACTGCGATCCCGGCCGTTCGTGTTCGTCTGGTCAAGTTGGTCGCCTCGATGCGATTCGCTCTGGAGCGGCTGATCAGTACTCATTAGTGATCTCGAGGCACACTGAGTTACGCCTCACCCTTCAGGCGCGAAAAAACGAGTTCCGGGCGGGTGATCGATAGGGAGAACAGGGACTGACTGGAACGGAAGTCGTTCATTCGAAAGGCCTTCTCGAGTCCGTTCGTTGCTCTGCGAAGCCAGCTCTACTCCCAAAGTGGACATTCTTAAGCAACTTGAAACCAAGATACAGATACGAAGACGAGATGAACGACAGCACCGACCCACGAGCGCCACTGTCGGAGTGGATTCTTGACGCGTACGACGTCCTTTATACGCACAGTCTCAATGCAGACGATCAAGAAGACATACAGTCGATCTCTCGAGAGCAAGCGCTCGAGATCCTTCTTGGAACCGATGAACTGGCTCTTGGACCTGAAGATGCGAACTATGCGCTCGCTCGGCTACTCGAGCGAGGCTACTTCTACGAGGTCGACGATGAACTTCGTGTGACAGAGCCGGAAAACTGACTTTGATAGTTGCGGTCTGAAACATACTATGTGAGTTCCGCCTCCTCGATCACGCGCGCATAACGCGCGACTCGATGCGGCTCTCTACGGCCAGCGAGCCCTGTCTAAGACCGTCTTCTCTGTGATCAAGCGCACGCTCGGCGACGCCGTGCGTGCGCGATCCTGGTACCACGAGTTCCGTGAAATCGTCCTGATGAGTGTCGGCTACAACATCAAGCGTGCTGTGAGCTTGGAAAACCAACGCCGTATGATGATTTAATCGTGGTTTTATATAAATAAACTAACTATCTATACCTCTGAGAAAATATTGGACTTGCTGTTCCGATTCAAATTCCAGAATATTTACGCTTACACTTTTCCCCGTCATTCCACCACCAAGGATGTGCAGGTCAATTCCTATATTTTCTTCATTCTCTTGTTCAATTCCTCTTTCTTTCAATTTACTCATATCTGGAATCTTATACTCGATCTTATACACACCTTTTGACGGTTCCCAGCCGTCGCTTATAAGACGAATATTTTGCTTATCACCATTATCTTCACGAAAGCTAGGTATTTCTTCATATTGCTCTTCAAATACCACCTCTTCATCTCTACTCACGCGAACTTCAATAGAATCAGATGTGACGCTGCTATTAAAGATACGGATGAACCAAAGTTGATGGGAATTTCCTTGAGAGAAATATGTACACCCAGAAAGACTAGTGCCCAATCCAATCGAAAAGCCTTCAAGTACTCTTCTTCGCTTCACTATTCTCTATAATACGGGAACTATATTAAAAGTCTTGATAGAATTCCTCCCGTCTTTTATCGGCTAATGCAACATCCATATCAAAACTAGTTACGTAGGTGGGTTTACCTGGTGTAAGCTCAAATGGAGTATTCCGCCGTACTTTCTCAGGAACTTCCGATGGGTAAATGCGTTTAAGATTATGATCCTTCAACTCCTTATCTGACATCCGATCATAAGCGTCAATCATAGTCTCAGATGTTGTATTATAGGTGCTTGGGTTTGGGGACACGTTCCCAATATCATCACTGTCAGGGTAAACATATACCACCGTGGAGTTGGACCACATTGTGTCCCTGCTGACAACACTTAGGATGTCAACCATCCCATCACTTCCCGGAATTTGATCTGCTTGGAAATTAACCTGGTGATTTGCTTGATACCGACTCGTGAAACTATAAGGCTGTTCAAAAACAATTTGATCACGAGCGTTTGTGTCAAACGGTACTTCATCGTAGGCATCCAGAACTGCTTGAGTTCCGTAATAGACGCTGGCAATATCTGAAACAGCGCCAACAACCTCATCTACCAAAGCTTCATAAGCGCTATCCCAATTACCTCCTGACGGTTCCGGCCAAGCAGTAGCTGCTGCGACAGGGGTTACATTATTTTCTGAACCTCCATAAAATAAAGTATCGAAAGCCTGATTGCTTATGTCATAGCATGTCCTGCCAGACGAAGTTGTGCAAGTTGCACACATAGATGCTTCAAAAAAGTGGGCATAACGTGTTTCTTGTCTCATTGGGTCAGGGACCCATCGTTCTTGAGGTTGACTCCCGAAATACCCGACAGTTAGAGCGATCGTGATTCCACCATATTTGTTCGTGTTTGTGACAGTCCATTCTGGTTCATCTAATGTAAGCGACTCAATATCTGACCCTTCCATGGAGAGGGTAGTAGTTTCCCTCTCATCACCTTCATAGCCTGCCACAGTACCAGTCGCCCCTAATGCACTCGACATACCGACCATCTTCAACATCTTCCGCCGTGTTGGATTGTTTTTCTCCATCACACCACGATTATTTGATCAAATAATATAATAATTTTGGCTAGAAAACACTTAAAATAGTACTACGTCGTTAATAATACCGTTATAAACTCTTCCCTATGAATTTATTAGTTATAGATAGTAGTGATTCCTATGAAATCAAGATCTGAGCGATATAGACTTGATGATATTTTAACTTCAAATCAACTATTTCTATTTAGTTGACTCTATTGAATCGCTATACTGTGCCGGGTTTTGTGTCTCGCTAGCTTTTCGAGACCGTCCAATCGATTTGCCCGTTGGGTTCCTCAGGATGGCAGTCGAGATCGTTCCAGAGGGCCGTGGTGAATCGCCATACTGCGGTTGGTTTTACTGTTTGATGGCCCTCTTGATGTTGTAGCCGACACTCATCAGGACGATTTCACGGAACTCGCGGTACCAGGATCGCGCACGCACGGCGTCGCCGAGCGTGCGCTTGATCACAGAAAAGATGGTCTTAGACAGGGCTCGCTGGCCGTAGAGAGCCGCATCGAGTCGCGCGTTATGCGCGCGTGATCGAGGGGGCGGAACTCACGATGCTTGTTCAGCGGTCTGACTAGTTCTGGCGGATCAAGTCCGCGCCGTCTAGCGCTTCACCAGAGTCAAAGACTATGATTCCAACGGCGCTTCTTACTTGTCCCACAGTTCCGCAATCCGGTCTTCGATCTCGTCGAGGACAAGCGCAACTACGTCGCGATGATCGGCTGGCCACGAGGCATCGTCGCCGGGCGTCGGGGCGGTCGGTGGGGGATGAAAATGGTCTCGCGTATTATGGGGGTTCGGGTGGCGGTCCCACCGGCACTCCCAGGCGCTTTCGGGATGCACCTCTCGATAGTGGATTTTGAAGTCGTCGTTCGTGTACCAGCGGACAGTCAGAGTCGCCTCATTGACGATCGCTGGATAGTACGGCGATGCGAACGAGACGTGAAGTTCGAGATGGCCGCTGGCGTCTGTGATGGTCGCCTGTTCGACCTGGTTCGTAGCCTGGAAACGTGTCTGTAGAAACTCGAGGATTGGACGGTCGATAGGGGCAGGGCTGCTCCCATCGCCTGCTGGCGGCACCATCGCTGGTCTTACCCGGAGGCTTGTTCGCCGTCGGCGCCGACACATTGCTGGCGGGCGCGTTCGTAGCGCTCGCGCTCCTTGCGGGCGGTCGTCCAATCGGCGAGGTCGCTGTACACGTCGTCGATGGTCCGCTCGTCGCTGCCCTCCGCGGCGGCGACGGCGTCGACTGCGGCCGGTGACGCGGCGTCGTACGTCGCCTCGTACTCGGTGATGCGCGTCGTCAGCTCACGAACGCGTTCCTGCAGGTCCTCGACGGAATGGTCGGCTGCGAGCTGGTTGATGCGTCGCCACTCAAAATACGCGTCATTCCGTTCGTAGGTGGCCGGATGGCCATCGTGCCGGGTGACGATCCCCAGATCATCGAACCATCCCAGATACTTCCGGGCCGTCTTGGGATCACAGTTGGCGGTGTCGGCGATCGCACTCGCTGTCGTTGGCTCACGGGTTTGGAGGATGGTGCCGTAGATGCGCTGTTCGACGTCGTCGCTGGCGAACACGTCCTCGAATGGGGGAGGTCCATCGGTGGCGTCTGTTTCGGACATACTTGGAGTTGCAGCGCGAAGGATTTAATTCTTCCTTCGGGGAATAGTTTCCTGTGCCGATGTGTTCAGGCCACGACCGCTACAGACGTTAACCAACAACCGGGGACTGTGTACCCCAATGTTGGTTAATTCCGTCTACCCCTCGTGGGGGTGACAGACATCTCGTCGTCGAGATAAACTCTCAGAGAACACAGCAGACCCACAAGCCATGATACAATGCTGATAAGAGTCGACGAGGGAACGCAGTCCTGGTGCCAGCACCAGCCGTCATCACCGCAACTCACGTTTGTGGCCACCACCGATCAGAATGGCGCAGAGACCAAGCACGTACAACTCACCTATCGGAATGGTGGTATAAATCTCAATGGAAAGACGTCGGCTGTATGTCGCTCGTGTCCGGCTGCCATTTCCTCTGCACTTCTTTGGATCTCGCCTCCCCTACCACCTACAGTCCAGCTCCACATCTCGTCGCTTCAGTTTAGATACGACTACTGATAGGTCTGTGATTTCAGTCGCCGCCACCTGGTTGATTCGTACTCCTTGCACACACCATCCATTCCACCCCCTGTACCCCACCTTTTCTTTGGACGATTTTCGAAGTGCAGGTGGAGTGATGGCGGGCGTAGAATACTGAAGACGTGCTTAGAGCTGTTCTCTCCTCCTCAAATCGTGTTTGCAAACGGCTTCGAACCCACGGAATGGTATATGCACCGTATTCAACGCTCTCGCCGGGAGATTGTGGAGTTGCGGTCAGATGTTCGAATCATGTGCCAATCGTATATGAAAATCATTACTCATCCTATATGAAAACGGAGGGTAGTGAACGGCTCATGTTGCTATTATCACCGGATAGAACGTCTAAATCGTGTTTGCAAAACGGGTGACCCGGGTAGCAAACTAGCTAGTAGTAGCGTGAGTTTGAATTGTGATAGATAGGGTGGTTCCGCTCCGGCTACTGCGGCGAGTGTTTCGACTGAGCGTCGATCTGCTCGTACATCTCTTCTGGGAACGGAAGGCTCCCATATATCGAGTAGGGGCACTGGTCGCGCCCGATGCAGTACCGCTGAATATCATCATTCGCACAATTCATTGGGAGGGGGATTTCACCGCCGATGTCGTTGTCGAGCTCGTAGCGAATCTGGTACTGGGTCACCTCCTCGTCATACCAGGGCCACCGCGAGAACAGGTCTTTCACGTCGCTGATGAATTCGTCTTTACTTGTGTCTCGATACTGGGGAAGCCACCATGCCATGCGTACCAGATTGAACAGATCCTTTCGGACGGGCTTCTTCTCCTGGAGGCGGTCGTCCATTGCCGCCATACAGGGCAGTTCGAACAGATTCTCGAGAGTGTCGACGTGTATAGGGCGTGCCCCATCGCTGTACTCGGTGAGTGTATAGCGATTCTCCCACTTGTGTTCGACAGAGACACTCTCGTGATTCTGCATCGCAGTCAGGGTGTTCCCCAGACTCCGTGGCGTTAAAAAGGAGTCACAGGCACGCTGTTCCCACGTCCGGTTAGGCTCGTACGCCTCCAGCGCCTCGTATAAATCTCGGGCTGTCTGAGGCTCATCAAGCTGTGCAGTGTCGGCGTCCGTGGCTTTGACGGCGTTAATGATCGTCCGGATATCACGCTTCTGCCGACTCCAATTCTCCCACACGCGGTGGGTCTGTCCGGCCTGGAAAAAGCGGTCAATGCGCTCCGTAATCGCGGATTCGTTCGCGATGAGCCAGCTCCGCTGTTCCGCCGTCAACACCTCTTCTTGAACCGCGAGCAGACGTCCGAACGCGTCCTCTGCGTACTCACGGTACTTTGCCATGAAATCCGAGACGGGAACGTATAGATTATTGTCCGCGACATGGGCCTGGATTTCGCCCTGCTTCCCCTCGTCGCTATTCGTACGTGCCAGACATTTCCGTGAGGCGGCGACGAGTGGGATTTCGAGACAGTACCCCTCGCCAAACTCGGGACGAGTCGTGATGTCCGTACAGACACGTCCTGGGTGGACACCGTCCTCGCCGGGCGCTTTCGCGTAGAGCGTTTCGGCGATCTCCTGGTGGAGCGACCAGTCCTCGTACTCGCGAACGAGCGACCCGATATTGTTGACGTAGAGTTCGCGAAGATCACCGAGGAGAGCGAGATGACGGGGTGGTGTATCCTCGAGTTTCGGATGATCCATGATACAGATAGCTCCGAGCGTCGTAAGGACAGCCAGCGTGCCTGGATCATCAACATAGGGGCGTTCGGCGGCTTCCTTTCGCGTGCTCGGCGCGAACGCTTCGGTGGTGAACCGCTCGATATCTGCAAGCATCTTCTCCGTCTGCTGCTCGCCATCGACCGTCCACCGCTGATACCCACGCTCGAATAGCTGTGTGAGTTGGAACTCGCCTTCCTCCCGGGGGAGTGCCGCGATTCGATACGCCGTGTACTCGTCGTCTGTGGGTGTGTCTCGGCTCATGAGTCAAGGAAGTCGGGCGTCGCCTCGGTTCGGAAGTCGAATCCCGGGTCGTCGATGGGCTGAACGATTCGCGAGACATCAGCGTGTAGTGAGTACGGCAACCGCATCACGCGACGCCGGTCGGCGGTGACCACCGGATCAATGGGGATCTCATATTCGTCGAGGAGCAGGTCGTTGATGACCTCGCGGGATTGCTCGTCGTAGTGGTGTTCGCGATCCGTATCGAGCAGATAGACGTGACAGCCCTGTCCCGAGTAGACGGCCATCGTTTCCTCAGCTGCGAAGTCGTCCTCGAAGATCTCTTGGACGACAAAGCCGTACTCGAGGGCCTGCTCGATATCGTCGAACGCGTAGGGATAGCCCTCAGGCGGGCTGTCGAGAATCCCGGCGGTTCGAAGCGGCTCAGTCTCGGCATCGTCGGTCGGTTCACCAGCGGTGGTTTCACGGGAAGCGCGCTGTGCGGCGATGTCTTTCGCGTCGATATCGATTGCGAGCACCCACGGTCGCTCCCAGTGATCGAGCGCATAGTAGACCGCGTCGGGGCATGGCTCCGGACGATCCAGGAGGTCCGGATCGGCGAGTGCGTAGGCACTTCCCTGTGCAGGGTCGTGCTGTGCGGGGTACTGGATGAACTCGATGAGGTCCTCCATTGAGCCGAACTGCTGTACTGCCCGGTCGCCTGATCCGCTCGTGTGCCACGTATCACGACGGATGAACGACCGATTGGGAGCGTTCTGTTTCCGAGTTGGGTATGCCTCACGAAACGCGATGGCGTACTGCTTTGGCCCATCGACGGTAACGAATGACGGCAGTGCGTCGACGTACTCGGGAAACGTCTCCGTGTAGTAGGTATGCAGTTCCTCTCGTGTTGTCTCTCGCCAAGAGAGGGTCATCGTTACTCCGACACCTCCGCTTCGAGACTTCGGAACGTGTGGAGGGCCATCATCCCTGGGTCGTCATACTCGCCGATTGCTGCACGAAGTGAGCTAATCGTCCGCCGCTGGGTCGAACTCAGCGAGAAATCGACTTTCCCGGCGTCGGTGAGTATCTCGATCGCGTCCAGAATGAACGCCTTATCTTCACAGGCCCAGACAGCAGCCGCGTCGACGTTCGCAAGCTTCTCGTAGTCTGCGAGCAGCGCCTCGGGATTATTGCTCGGCGTTTCCACTTCGCCAACCCAGGTGAGGTTGTCTGTGGTATCGAAGCCAGCGACGTCGAAGACTGTGTCGTCCCTATGCTGATAGTAGATCTCCGTTCGACCGACGTCGTCCTGTTGGGTGAGCCAGGCTTCAAGGAAGACGACGCCAGCTTTGTGTGGGGTTTTCTCACCGAGATCGCCGACGCCCGGATTGGCCTCAAGCGAGCGATCCAGAAACTCACGGCCAGCCGGTAACACAGTGTAGTACTTCTGGCGGAACGAGCGGTGTTCTTCGAGGAACCCTTTCTGTATGAGCGTCTCGACGTCAAGATTGGAGAAGGGCTCTTCGAGCACAGTCATACTCTCCGTGAGCGAATACTCCTCGAGCTGGTGGTTCATCGCATCCAGCACGAGACCGAGGAATGCCGCCTCATCACGTGTGACACCTTCTTCGCGGAGCGTCTCATCCGGAATGGTCGCTGTCGCCTCTTGAAACCGAGTCGAGGGTGAGCTGTCGGGGGTCGGGTCCTGCTCTGGTTCAGATGATGCTTCTGTCCCGCTGGTGGGAGCTGTGGCAGCCTCGGCAGCGGACGCATCCAACGACGCGAAGTCCTGGATCGTCACCTCGATACCGTACGCCTCGGCGTGTTCGGTGATTTTCCCGAGTCGCGTGAACAGTTCGCTGGAGCTCTCGGCGGTGGACCGCGCTCGGCGAGCTGCGACGAAGACGTCGTCTTTTGACGCAAACTGACAGCACGCACTGACCTTCCGGTCCTCGGACGAGGTATACTCGGCTCCACAGAGGTCACAGACGTAACAATCGGCATCCACGTCATGGTGGACGTGTTCGGGCAATGACGCCCCACCCGATGCTTCCGTCGTCTCCGACGTATCCGCTGTATTGCCGTTCCGTTTTTCTCGAGTTGCCATACCTGCCGGCTCTGGAGTCGAAGACTGTGGGCCTGCCTCGACATCCTGTGACTCGTCGGCAACTGCGCCGAACATGGGCGCACTACCGATGGTGCGCTCCTCATTTGATGGCGTTTGGCCCTCGTTCGTTGCGGTCGTTGTCTCGCGGTCCGCAGACGCGCTTGTGTCGTCGCTCGTGCTACTTGCACCGAAGAAGGTGGTCTCCAATGGGTTACCACCGGCAGCCGCTTCAGCGGCGGCTGTACTTCCGCTCGCCATCGCAGGCTCTCCGTCGACGTCATCGCCTACCTCGTCTAACGTATCCCGAACCTCCTCGCGGGCAAACTGACTTATCCGGCCTGGAAGACTACACTCCTCTTGGGTTCGCCGCATCACCTGGGGAATTTGCTGTTCCTCGAAGAGATGTCGGTCGTCGGCCGACAATGGCGCATCGCTCTCGGGGTGGCCGTCGGGAATCGGCAGTGACGCGAGCGAGAACGGCGCCGGGCCCGTTTGCCCAAAGCGGGGGCTCGGTAACTGACCGATCCACTCACCGGCTGGCAGACGACTCACGCGATTGCGAAACTCGGACGGACTCAAATTCTCGTGAGCCATCGACTCCGCGAGTTTCGCGTCGGTGGCGATATTCCCGATGAGCTTCGTCTTGACGTTGTTCAGAATCTCTGTGTACGCTCGATCGGATGTGCTGTACTGCGCCACTTGCTCAGGGTACTGGAGGATTAGACCGAGACTCACACCGAAGGCCCGTCCTTGGGGAATGAACTGCTCGTAGACCAGCGAGGACGTCGCGATCGCTGCGGCCTCCTCGATGATCATGTTCACAATCGTATCGTCGACACCTCCGCGTTGACGACCATCGCCATTCAACGATCGCCCACCACCACGGCGACCTTGCACGGCGTCCCAGAGATTGCTCAACAGGATCATCGTCAGGGCATGCTGGGATTCGGCGCGGAACTCACCCAGATCGAGCAGGATGACGGCGTCCTTGTCGAGGAACTCCCGGAAATCGAACGCGTTCCCGACGTACGCCTCAGCCTCTGCATCCCACCGAGGGACGTGAGTGAATATCTGGTAGAGGTGCTCGTGCTCGACGAGTTTGTCGAGGCGATTCGCTGCCGCACCCATCGTCTGCTGGAACTGGCGCTCGTCGACCTGGCACTTCTGGATCAGTGACTGCTCAATATGCGCGTTCGCGTCGCAGAGTTCGGGCACTGTTTTGTCCCGGCTCATCCGGAAGACCGTCTGAATCAAGTCCTCGAGGCTGAACGCGTTCTGGCCGTATTCCTGATCGAACAGCGCCTTGATGAGGAACGTGAGGATTTCATTAGCGACGTACGCCTGTTCGTGGCGTTCCTCGCCGAGAATCAATCGCATAATCTCGTGGAAGTGCTCGACCTTGTCCTGAACGGCGTCCTCACGAGTTCGACCCATCGCGAGCGCCGGGCGAATATCGAAAAAGGAGACGGCCGGCAGCATCTCTGGCGCGTTGAAGTAGTAGACGTCGGTCAGCTGCCCGTATTTCGCGTAGTGAGCGTGGAGATAGTTCTCGGCCATCCCGTCACCCTTTCCGTCGAGGAGAACGGTGGGGCCGTCGACGTGCTCGTGAAGAGAGAGCATCTCGGCCTGTACGGCTGTTGACTTCCCACTTCCCGTCGACGCTGCCCGAATGTAGCTCGTGGTCAAGAGATCCGGTGGAATCCGAACTGGCTCGTCCAGGGGTTCGCTCCGATTTCGGAGTGGCTTCCCGACCGCCATACCTGGACCAGTGAAATCCTCGAGGCGATCCGGATCGGGTAATGGAAGCGGCTGGCGGAGTCGTTCCTTCCCACGGGCGCCACGCGAGCCCTCAGTGGTCAGCGTCTGGCCACTCGGGACGGCCACAAAATTCGCGAGTTCATCCGCGTTCAACACGAGCTGTGGCCGACGATTCCCCATCCAGGACTGGTTGAACGATCGGTTCAGCAGTCGACTCAACTCCTTCTGAGCCGGGTCCCGAATGTTCGTCAGGCTCTTCGAGACGGGGCTGCCGTCAAGGTGGTAGAAGTAGCCGTCGAGGTGGTTGAACGCGTTCGCGAGGGTTTCAATGTTGTTTGCCGCCTGCGCCCTCGTTGCTTCCCCCGGGTCCTCAGGAAGGACGGAAACAGCGCGGAGGTTTACGAGAAATGTTTGTGAGGGGCCTTTCTGGTCGATGAGCGCCTGTCTGGATGCGACCTCCCCACTGGCTGCACTCGACGTCTGCCGGGTACTCTCGCCGACGTGTGGTGGGTCACGACCACGTCGGCGATCGCGAATGCGCTCCTGATCGGCGCCGTAGACCATATCGGCGAGACTGGTTCGCGCAGACTGGAGGGCACCATCGTGTTTGGTCTCGATCTGCTTTTTCCGGGCTTCAGCCGCTCGCTGCCAACTGCTATACCGAGTAAACAAGACTTGTAACGCAGTAGGTGCCGTGGCCTCCGTGAGCCGTTCGACGGCCGCCGCAAGTGGTGCCCGTGCTGGATTGCCCGAGCGAGTGGCCTCCTCCTGGACGTGCGAGTACTGCTTGATCGGCGTCATCCAGTCGCGGCTTCGCTCACCGACGCCGCTCCAGCGGGCAGCAATTGGTGTCCGATCGGAGAGTGAGACGTCGCCCCCATCGCCGATAGCCGTCTCGCCTCCCTCAGCACTCTCGTCCAGGTCGTTCTCAGCACCGCCACTCCCGTAGCTGGCGAGTTCGGTTTGGAGATCGACGGCTTCCTCGTAGATATCGTAGCTCGCTGGATACGCAGTCTGCAGCTCGGACTCGAGCGTGGGGAGCAGTTCCTCGTCTTCGACGCCGAGATAGAACCGGACCGGCGCGTCGCTCCCCTGCGTGAGCACCAGAAATTCGAACGCCGGTGGACTCTTCCGGGGGTCGTATTTGATTTTCCATCCCGTACGGAGTTTTCGCAAGCCTGCCAGCCGAGAGACGATATCAGATGGGTCGACGCGTTCCCGCGACGGCTCAATACGAATATAGCGACGTTTCTCAGTCATCGGCCTCTTGTGGTGCGGTCGGGACACCGGCCTCCTCGAGCAGCGAGTCCGGTATCTCGTAGTCGTCGACACGCCCTTCCTGGGCGAGATACTCGACATCGCCGGCGTCGATGTACCGCTGATCGACGAGATACTTCCACGGATCGAGGTCGTCGTCCAGCACGTGAATCTCGTAGTCGTTCACGTGGAGAGCGAGCGACTTCGTCCAGTCGTTGACGGCGAGTAAACACTCCGAGTAGCCGCCATCTTCGCCAGTCTGGGCGGTTGCGATGAAGTTCTGTTCGGAGGGCGTGAGGCCGTGGAAGTCGATCATGGCGTTACTTACCGACTCGTGGTGGAAGATCTGCTTGATATCACAGAGGTTGTAGACATTCCGGGCCTTCTCGACAGCTTCCTCGGACTTCTTATCGGACTTCGCGATAAACTCGTCGACCGTCTGTGAGATGAGTGTGATCGCCGTGTTGAAGTGGCGACTGTGGCGGATGAACAGGTCGATCATGTCCGTCGTCGCCGCCCGCCGTAGCAGGTAGTGGGCTTCGTCAATGGTGACCTGCGTTCGTCGGTCGCTGCTCTGGGCGCGTTGATAGATCCAGTCGAACATCACATGCATGAACAGCGGCGCCTGCCCGGTGTCGGCGAACATCGACATGTCGATGACGACCAGCCGATTGTCGAGTTCGACGTTCGTGCGACCGTTCAGGTTGTCGTTCTCGCCACCGTGCTGGAACGCCTCAAGGCCGAGGAGGAGCTGGTAGGCGTATTTCTCGTCGGCTTCTCTGAACCGCGTCTCGAGCTGTTCGATCTCCGGCCAAACGCGCTCCTCGTCCGCATCCTCGTGCAGTTCGAGGAACTCCGACGGCTGGTCGCCATCCGTGAGTGCGTGCAGGATCTCGAGGACGTCCTGTATCGTCGGACTCGTATTCTCGTGGGTCGCCGGGTTGGGGGTAATTCCGTATTTGAGATAGGCAAGCCGAACAGCCCGGCGAAGGATGCCCTCCTGTTCCTTGCTCAGCGACTGGTCGGCGACTGCCGAAAAGTGGGTGCGGAACAGCTCCATCACCGACCGGAACTTCTTCTTGAACGGGTCGTCCGCGACGTCGTCGATGCCGCGCCGGATTTCGAGGGGATTGACCGTGTTCTGCCCGCCGAAGCGGATGACCTGTCCACCGAGGTCGTTCGCGAAGTCGACGAAGTCCCCGAGCGGATCGAGGACGAGCATTTCGATCTCGGGATCCATCATCAGGCGATGGTACATCTCGTGCTTCTCCGCGAACGTCTTCCCCGATCCCATCTTCCCCGCAATCGCTTTCGAATACGACGAGAGCCGATACCGATCCAACAGAACGGGCGTGTTGGTCCCGTCGAAGCCATAGAAGACACCCTCCGGGTCAGCTACAGCGGGCTCAATAAATGGGAACATTGTCCCGACGGCCGTCTCCTGCATGAGCTGGGTCGCCTTAATCGGATCGTCGCCCAGTGGGGCCAGCGCGTCCTGAGATTCGATCTGGCGTTTCTCCAGCGTGACGGCTTTGGCATTTGCGGCACCCACCGTTTCGATGACGCGTTCGGTCGCATCATCGAGTTCTTGCTTGGTGTCCGCAATGACCTCGATGTAGATCGCGAAGTCGAAGAGTTTCGTCTCACCGAGGATAATGTCCCAGATGAGCTCTTTGACCATGTCGCGGTCAGCCTCGGCTTCGTGAGTGTTGGTCTGATTCTTCTCGTATTTCTTGTGCAGTCGGGCTCGCAACTGGGTGAGGCGTTTCTGGAGCTTGCGGAGAACCGATCCCGTATCGCGGGGCCTGATATGCTGGGTGACGCGGACGTGGTCGTTCGTCGTGTACAGATCCTCAAGCCATCCCAGTGGAACTCGCTCGGGATAGCCGTGGATGGTCAGGGTGCGGACGAACTGGTCGTTGCGAACCATGTAGCCCGACTCGAAGAGGTTCGAAACCTCCTGGAGTTGACGCGGAGCGATGACGTCACGGTCGGCCAGCGACTGTTCGGTTTCGTCCTGAATGACGCCAAGCCGGAGCTCGCCGTCGTCGACGTCCTCGACTTCGAGCAAGTACCTGGCCTGCTTGCGGATATTCTCCTTCGTGAGGTCGTCGCCGTTCGCCTCGAGGACCTCCGCAGCGCGGTCAAACGTCTCGTCGTCGATATCATCGATGCTGGGTTCGCTACTCCCCACAGGAAGCCACGAGCGGAAGCGGTCGAATCGCCCCATCAGTACTCGCCCTCCGTTTTCGTCGCGTGCGAAAATTTCTCGAACTTCGGATCGACGTGGTTGTAGTAGTGATAGAGGATCTCCATCGTCTCCTGGCGATCGGTAACACGCTCGATGGAGACGTCAGTCCGACCGAGTGTGTTCGTAATCCGACGCTGGCGTTGCCGGACCTCGCGGATACAGAGTTCGGTTCGGGCTTCTTCGTGGGAGCCGCCCAGTGGCGTTCGATTGACGATTCCCGAACAGACCCTGCCGATAACCGGAAGCGTCCTGAGCTGACTCAACACGCTTCCTGTATCGAGATCCTTGTGGACTTGGTCCGCCTCGACGCGCGTGACGATGTAGAAATCGCGCTGTTTGAGATCCTCGTCTTCGATGTTGGTGTTGGCCCACTGGATGTAGAATTTGCGTCCGTACTGGAGGATTGGCGTCTGGCCGCGTGAAGCCATGCTCGCACCCGCTGTATAGAACTGCTCGAGATGGCCGGTCAGATCGAACGTCTTTGGATAGCAGGGAACGGCAACGCTCGACTCGAGCGACATGAGGAACGACATGTACGCACTCATCGTGTCGCGTTTCGCCTGGTCACTGAGCGAGAGCCAGTTTTGGGGGTGGACTTTCAGGAGGCCGATGTAGCTGTTCTCGTCGACGGCGATGCCGTCGTCACGGACGTAATCGAAGCCGAGTTTCGTCTGAGTGGTCGTGGGCTCGCCGAGTCGATTCTCGAGGTCGAAGTGGTCGCGAGCCCGAGCCCTTTCGCGAGCGGTCGGGAGATCGGTGTCGATGTCGTCGAGGAATCTATTGAGTGCCCGGAGAACTTCGAGGTCGGACTCGGGTGCTGCCGACGATGCTCCGTTACGAGTCGCGGCAGTCGGATGGTCATCGTTCTGTGACTCGGAATCCGGGGTCGAGTGCGACTCAGTTGCTGACACGCTCGTCGTCGATTGTCCGGCTGAAGTATCGAGTGAAGAGTTCGCGTTGGCTGTCTCGTCAATTTCGTGTTCCCCATCGCTGCCGGCGACGGTTCCATCAGTAATCTCGTCAGAGGAAGAAGAGCCCATGCGCGGTTACCTCGATTCGGTCTCCTGTTCAGCTTTGATCGTCTCGATGTCGAGGCCTTCCTGCCGGACGCCGACGACGTCCTGGACAACAGCCGTCTCTGCCTCGGGTCGAGTACGGCGATTGTAGTACGAGTTCGACGAGAGATAGTAGTCAGCGGCGGCACGGGCGTAGCTGATCGGCCGTTGGCCAGCGGGCGCAACGAGGAGGATGAGGATGCCAAGTGTGAGACCGATGCCGCCTGCAATCAGGAAGAGCGTGCCGGTGAATCCGAGGCTCTGGGCGATGCCGAGGGCGAGAAACGGGATGACGAGAACCTCGCCGGCTTCGCGGGCGGTGAGACCGAAGATCAACTTCGTGTTGATAATCCGGCCTGCGATGGGGAAGGTCTCCATGTAATCGTTCCTTTACAAAGATGGATAGTTAATAGTTTCCTTAGTATGTCGGTTTTTCCATTGCATTCATGATTTGTTAGGTATCTTTGTCCGTAAAGCGATTCGGGAACGACTCGTGAAGATCAGCGAGCGTGATTGCCTCGGCATCACGCTCAGCTGCGTGCATTGCGGCGTCGTCGACGATTCCCACGATGTCAGCACTGCTGAGCCCTTCAGAACGCTCGGCCAACTCGTGATAGTTGTCCTCGTCAAGAGCGGTCGGGAGTTCACAGAGTCGTACGCGGAAGATCGCCTCACGAGCGTCGTGGTCGGGGAGGCCGATTTCGTACTGCTGGTCAAACCGTCCTCGGCGTGTAGCAGCCTCATCGAGGAGGTCGGCTCGATTCGTCGCTGCGATTACGAGGAAATTCGGGTTCTCGTCGTCCAGATGCGCGAGGAACTCATTGACGACCTGGGCGTGCTCTCGGTGGAGGTCATTTCCACGGTCAGCGAGCAGGGCATCGATCTCGTCGATGAAGATGACGCACCGGTCGAACTGTTCAGCTTCGGCGAAGAGCTGGTTGACCTGCTCGGTTGACTCGTTGATCCATCGGGATTTGATATCACCCGCAGATAACTCGAGATACGGATGGCCGAGTTCGCCGGCGATTGCTCGAGCAAACAGGGTCTTGCCGGTTCCTGGTGGGCCGTAAAGGAGAATTCCATTCGGTGGTGAGACGTTGAACCGCTCATAGGCTTCGTCAATCCGAGTAAGTGGTCGGAGGACTGATCGCTCGATATTTGTTTTCAGCGACTCCATCCCACCAATATCTGCAAACCCCGTATCTGGTGCTGAATCCCAGTTGTAGGTAAATCCTGTACCCTCTCTCGAGAAACCGTCTATATCTTGAGTCGGCTGATTGGCGGGATCAGATGAGGCCCCCACGGAACTTGACCCAGCGCGTTGTCTCTCTTGTGTAACAGAGGAACTGGTGTTATCAGTAACTATAGCTCCGAGATTGACGTACATCATCATTGGAATATATACGATCCAAGTGAGGCCCATCACCCATGCATCGTCAAACAGAACGGACACTCGGAGTGGACGTAGTTTCTCAGCAAGGATAGGCCAGCTCTGTCCCCAAAGAGGGAGAAACCAGATGAGAGTCAGGAGACATGCTCCGATAATAATCCCCAGAGACCATCCTCTATCAATTCCCTTGTGATCTTCGCCGAATATTTCGTCAATAACTGTGAATACTGAGATGGCGATTACCAGTGGGGTAAGGGGTACAGCAACTACGCTGAGAAGTGAGGGAACGAGCATACCAAGGTGAGATGCTAATTCACCACCCACTAGAAGTACCCCGATTGGAACAAGTAGGTAACAAACTGAGGATATCGCTGTGGAGACTGCCAGAATGATTCCGGCTCGGAAGATGTCTCTACTACGTTCGGTGGTAGTGGACGTAGTGTGTTCTTTACCGTCCATTGTTGTCCCAGATTAAGAGTTCCCCCGATATATGCGTCTGGCCAAGTGGACATTCATTTGGATCGATCCCTACTCTCTGACTCGTCTGCAAAGTCACTCAGATCCCGTTGTTTCGGATTAGTTTCTTGGCTCGTATCGACAACGGGGTTCTCCCGATACCGTTCTAAACCCGCCTCAGCCCAATCAACGGGCGATTGGTGAAGATTTCGGGTTGCGTAGTCTGTGCCGGACTTGGCGTCCTTAACCGCACGTTTTCCACCTTTCTTGAAAGCTTGACCTCCCTTCTTTGCGTCGTTGACCCTCTTTTCCGAAAGGAGAGTCGTAGCTGCACTTCCAACAGCTCCCTTTGTTCGTGTCGCAGCCGACCCAGCTTTTTGAACAGCAGCACCACCCTTCCCACCAGTTGCCCACCTGTCAGCACCAGCTGCCCCATATCTCGCCTGCTCAATCAGAGCAGCACGAGTCGACTTCTCCCCCGACTGGTTCGTCGACGAGCCCTGAGAACTCGACTTACTCTTTGCCCCCTGTCGTCCGGAGATCCGCCGCGGCGACAGTCCGGCCATCGCCGCTGATTTGATGCCGACAAGTGCAGGGGCGACGAGCCCGATCAACCAGAAGAGGTACGCCTCGAGGACTTCCCCGAATCCAGGGTCACTCGCTTGTTGACTCTGGGCAGCGGTCGCCCCCTGGCCGGCCATGTCCGCGTACGCACCGGCGGCTGCAGCACCGGTCTGCAGGAGGCCAGCCATCACAATTCCGGCGAGGAGCATGTAGGCGGTCGCCCGAAGGACGGTCTTCGAGATCTCCGACGCGTAGCGAAGCGGCCCGAAGTCCAGGAACAACATTGCTCCGAGCACAGGTAGGAGGATGAACGTCGCATTGAACAAGAACTCCCGCAGGATGAAGACACCAAGCGCGAGGAGGATGCCTGCCACGGACACCATACTCAGGATGAGTCCACCGATGATCGCACCAGCACTCGACGCCGCAACCCCGTCGAGGCCTGATTGCAAGACCTCCGGGCCGAACGCAGCGCCGTAGTCAGCAGTGAAGATATGGCGAATAAGCGCGTTCGTCAACAGCAGACTGAAGTGCATGATCTGACGGGCCACGGCGACGAAGATGATCACCTTCAACGCTTTCCACACCAGCATGAAGTTCGTCACTTCGATCTGGTCGGCGAACGGTTTCGTTGCGACGCCCGCCATGAACATGATCACGAGCAGTTGCGGAAAGATATCTAGATTGTGCTGGAAAGCTGCCTGCATCCCAGGATCTGAGTAGGGACTATCGAAGATGATGAACGTGAGTATCCCGTTGGCGACGAGTTCACCGATAAAACCGAGAATCCCGGTCAGGATGTAGGTGAAAAAGTCCGCAATCCAGTCGGAGAATACAGCGGCAGGCGAAGCTACGGGCGTGTCAGGCAACAGAATCGCAATGCTGTGCAGACTGGCCGATAGTATCTCGGGACCGATGCTGTCATGAGCGACGTCGGTTGGGACGTGGTATTTCGAGCCATTCATTGTGTGTTCTGAGGTTGTTGTGGGGCTGTTGTGTGCGTGTTAGAGTCACCACTCGAGCGTCTGATGGGGCCCTAGCCCGTGTCCCTCCGCATGTACGCGAACGGTGCGAAGAAGATGACAAACGCGATCACCGAAACCAGCGCACCCGCGAGACTGGTCAGGAGTTGATAGATGTCAAACGGATCCGGCTGAAACGCGACTCGAGCCTGCACTGGCCCGTAGTAGGCGTTTTCGGAGGCGTCAGCCACACCTGCAAACGAGGCGGTGACGTAGAGGTCTCGCCGCTCGACGACGATGGCGCCGTCAGCGTTCGTCGTCGCTCGCCCTTGAGCCGCTCCTCGAAGCCAGAGTGTTCGATTCGTCAGCGGTTGACCAGTATCTGTGCCCGTCAGTTGGATTCTGGCATGGGTCTCGTTGAGAACCGTCGTAGAGAGGCTCGCGTTCTGCTCGCGAACGGTCTGGGTCGTCAGCGAAATCGAATCATTGTGGATATCGCGAACCTCCGTGATCGGCTGGTCGACGTTCGTAATGACGATCTTCGTATAGCCGCGAGGGGAAACCGAGGTGAGATTGACATAGCGGTCGAGCGGAGCCGCGCTGCCGGACATATTACTGCCATCCAGGTGCGTGATCTCTGGACCGGATGTGGCGTCCGTCTGTTGGGTCCACTCGAGCGTCGGCTGCCGGCGGTTCGCGATAAGCTGGACCTCGAGGACGTTCGGGAACGCGACGGTCTGCTGGCGCGTCTGTGCAGTTTCGAACTGCTGTGTGAGCGTTTGGGTAAGTCGTGTCTCGTTTCGGAGTGATAACGAGGGGACAGTGTACGATTCTGGAAGCAAGCGATGGCCGCGTGTCGCATTTAGGTATTGTCGCTGTGAGTAGACGCCCCAGACGTTCTGGATGCGTCCCTCTGCGTCGTCGAACTGCGCATAGCTCCAGAGTCGACGCTCAGAGAGCGATTGTGCCCCCTCGAACGTGAGGACGATTCGGTCGATATCCTCCTCAGTGCGAACGATCGTCTGTGTGACGCTGAGGTCCTGGTTCGTCGTAACAGTGACACGCTCACTGTCCTGGACTGTGTGCGAGAGTTGAAGCGTTTCATCGGTTGCGTTCGATAGCTGCCAGCTGCCGCCGTCACGGACGTAGATACTCGTCGTGGCGGCAACCGTCGAGTTGATCGTCGCGCGAACCTGCATCGTCGTCGGCTCGCTCGCGTTCGCGCCGTCGTACTAGAGTTGCCCTGGTGATTTCGAATTACTGGCCCAGGTCTGCTCCCCAATTCGGACGCTCCGATCGACCTCCTGATCGAGGAGGTCATAGGAGAGACAGGTCCTGGTGTCGTCGGTGACGGTGCATGTCTGATTCGGGAGGCGGGTCGAGTAATCGAGGTGAGTCAGGACGGTCCCGTTTCGGGGAATCAGCAGTCGTTCGCTTGTGTTTCCAGCGTGGGCTTCCTCACCAGCACCAATGCGAGTACGCGCTCCGTCCGCTGTACCGAGAATCGTGATATGGGCGTCTTTGATGACGGTTCCGTTCGAGCGCTGTGAATCAGGCAGCCAGAGACTCGTCGAGTCGTTGCGCTGGATGGATTCTAACTGGGCAAGCCGATACTCGCTGAGTGTCTGTTGATCCGGTCCAACGCGATACGGTGGCTGTGTCGTCGCGTAGGTGAAATCACGTACACGACTGATGTTTGCCAGGGAGGCGTTCTCCTCGCGGACAACATCTTCGATAGTGGGAAGCACGAACGGTGGAAGCGATCCGGAACCTGGATCTCGATCATCGGAGAGAAACGCTCGTGTTGCGTTGTCCGGCGCGATGCTGGCTGGCGTTGTGACTGCACTCACGACGGGGAGCGTGAGGAGGGCGACAAGCACCAGACCGGTGAGGGGACGACTGGCCGTCATAGATCAGTGTAATGGGGTGGAGCGGCGGCCCACTCTTGGTTCACCTCAAGTAGGATGCTCAGGGGATGACTGGAACGATCATCCCCGGGGCGAGGTTCTCGAAGAGACTGACGAACACGTTGTAGCTCACCGAGAGGATGATCATCCCGGCGCCACCCCACATGCCGCGCCAGCCCCATTGGGCGCGATCGGCGCTGCGCCTGGAGACAAACCAGACAGCGGCGCCGACGAGGAAGACGATCACGCCGATTTGACCGAGGGTTGTGGCGACGAACTCCTCAATCTGCGTGAGTGAGTTGTTGATTTCGTTTTGTTGGGCGGCAGCGACGCCTGTACTTGCGGTGAACACGATCAGGGCGACCAGGGATCGTGCGATACCTTGTCGATAGTGCATGATTCATCCATCTTACCGACGGTACTAATAACCTTAGATAATCTTATTGAAGTATTTCTCTTGGATGCTAGATAGCGGTTTTAATACATAGGAATAGTAAGGAAATTGTATTCAGGCGAGTATTCTGACGCAAGACAGTATCATCTATCCAGTGGTATTCAGACGGTAGCAAAGAGGCCGCGCGCCAGAAACAGGAAACTCGATCGACGCCGCGAGGAGACTGTTTCATCACTCTAATCGAATCGGTTGGAAGGTCCTGACACAATGACTCTAACGCCTCTGTTGAAATCTTTGACCAATGGTGGTGTCTGTGACCGTGCTGAACTCACAGCGCGAATGTGGCACGAGCTGAGAGGCAATCAGTGTGGGAGAGTGAATGCTCGGTGCATAGCGTGTACTGCTCACTAATTGGCCAACCAGCGGTAGATCGATCCCCTGTTCAGATCAGACAATCTTCTACCAGAAATGAACACACGTAAATGAACACACGCGTTTCTTTCTTGTATGCGACCCATACCCTCTCTTATCCGTTACATACTGTTTGAAGGATAGCAATTTAGCCGCTGTTTTTCACTTGCATCTTCCGGGCAAAGCGTACTGTCTATAGGAGCTATTCTATTGTTTGATGTCAAGAAAGCCAGATATGCCGTCCCCACACGGCGGGACGCCCAGACACGAAGAGAGAACGCACGGCGGGACGCCCAGACACGAAGAGCGAGCGACGAGCGATGAGGAGAGAAAGACCACTGATGAGGGGAGATCTCGTCCCCGGCTAATTGATGCAGTCACTCTCATCGGCCTTGGGTACGTGCTCCGAGATTGGGTTGGTCCAGTGAAAGAAAAGTTCAGTTCTGAGGGCGACGATTCCTTGAAACAGGGCCATGGAGTCACTGCCACGATCAAAGGTCGGACGTGGGGGATGACCCACAGCGCGGCCGATCAAGTCCAGCAGAGTGGTCAAAAAGTAGCACAAAAGACGGAGGCGACAACAGAGAACGTCGCCAATCGAATCAGAGAGTCCAGTGAGGGATTCAACGATCAGCTCGAAGAGGGAAGCAAACAGATCGGTGAGATGGTCGAAGAACGCGGTGAACAGGCCGGCGAGGTGCTCGAAGAGGCGGGTGAGATGGTCGAAAAACGCGGTGAAGAGGCCGGCGAGATGGTCGAAGAAGCCGGTGAAATGCTCGAAGAACGTAGTGAAGAGACGGGTGAGATGGTCGAAGAACGCGGTGAAGAGGCGGGTGAGATGGTCGAAGAACGCGGTAAAGAGGCCGGCGAGATAGTCGAAGAGGGTGGTGAAGAGGCCGGCGAGATGGTCGAAGAACGGAGTGAAGAAACCGGCGAGATGCTTGAAGAGGGTGGTGAGATGGTCGAAGACCGTGAAGAGGGTGATGAGATGGTCGACGAACCTCGTGAAGAAGTAGGCGGGATGTTCGGAGAAGGCGGTGAGGCGACTGGCGAAATGAACGAAGAGGGAGAAGACGATGAGTGGGACTCGAAAGAAAAGATGGGGGATGGCGGGACAGAAACAGTCGAAATGACTGATGAGGAAAAAATCGTAGAACGTATCCGTCAGACTCTATCAAAATAGGAAAGTCCTGAGATCCCGAGATTGAATGTGCGCAGTAAGCAGTCGCATGTAGCGGTTGGTTTCGGCCCACACATATGGAATAAATGAGAGTACCGTGCTAAACTCATCCTCTGTATGCAGCAGCCCCGAACTGACAGTGTCACGGTAGTCTGCTAAACTGGTGCTGCATACACAGCGCGAACCTTGCACCGTTGAACGGTTTGTAAACGGTGATGACGGGGTACGCTATGTAACAGCCTTCGGGGGGTACCAAAGTTTCGCTTTCTACGCTCCAGTTCTCGTGTAGGTCACGTCGAAATCTACCTGCCAGTCAGCCCCGTCGTCCGAGTATTCCCACGTACCCTCGATCACGTTGCCGTCATCGTCGATGTTGCTCGTGAAGCGTTGTGAGAACTCAGGTGCATCCCTCCACAGTCTCCAGACCTCATCGCTCAAACTCATCTTGTACATCCGGAAGACGTCGCGTGAATCGGCGTAGAGCATCCGAAATTGCTCGCTCGTATCGTCCAAACCGATAATTGAGACGGTAGAGCGCGGCGCGTTCTCGACCCACCCAGGAGGCAATGTCGAAAGATCACTTACCTCCGAACGTTGTACGAGGAACGCTCCGTCTTCTAGCCATTCGAATGTCACGTGTCCACCCTGTACGTTTGCCCATCCAGAGACACCTCGAGTTCCCATTCCCCGATGAGCCGGTTGAGTCGTTCGAGGTCCGGATTTCGACTCGGCGTTCGACCGTTCGCTTCTTCGTTTGACATGGTACTCGTAGTTCGCGAGCGATTTACCTAACTATTGTCCGCGATGGACGATTGGGAAATTGATCTCACCAGTAGGATATTCCGCAGTGTTGCACTCATCTTCTGTATTCAGCAGGCACCTCCTGTCAATTTCTAAGGGCTTCAACAGAGCCACTCTGACCCAAAGCAGAGACAACGAAAATATATAGTGAAACGAAGAATCTCAGCAAATCGCTTTGCTTTATCTATGCGAGACATGATAACTATCGAGTCCAATCTGGATTGAAGCATAGAATTTTAAGCATTGGTACTAGGATGGAAGCATATGGCTGATTCAAATCCACCAGACGAGGAGGGGGCAAGCGGCCGGAACCTTCCATCGACTGGTTCAATTGAATTTTCGACGTATAATATTCCGACAGACCTTACCGCCTTCCAGACCCATCTCCTCTGTCTCATCCACCGATTCGGCCCCGTCGAAGGAGTAAGCCTCCAGAACGCCCTCGAAGACCTCTACCCGGAAGACATCAATCATGGACGGTTGTACCCGAGCCTCGACCGGATGGTCGAGTCTGGACTGATCACCAAGCAAACGAAGGAAAAAGACAAGCGCCGGAAGGAGTACACCCTCACTGGTCGAGGCGAGTGGGTTGCAGAGGAGTATCACCAGTTCGTACGGGAGATGATTACTCCTCCTGCTGAATGAACAACCTGTGAATCCAATTTGTTTGGAGACGCGATAGTCAGGCCATTATTTTCGAATTTCAGTTTCAGTGCATAAAACCAGGGAGTTCTTGGTCGCCAGCCGTGTCGAGGTCGAGTCCCCACTCTTCGAGATCTTCGTCGGTAACCGGATCGCCACCGCCCTCATACAACTCAAGCGCGTCCGCGAGCATGGTTAGTGCTTCGGGCTTCGAATCGCCGAAGGAAGCGATACCCGTCTCGAGGTCGACAGCGGTGATGCTGCCGTCATCCTCGTGAATGAACTTCACCCCCTCTGATCCATTGTCGTGTGTCGCGGTGGCCATCTGGTCCAAAATAGGAGGAAGACGCTGATATGCGTTCGGTCAGTCTTCTCGGACTTGAGCTGATTTACGTCGAGATCAACGTCGCTATTTGCGAGGGCGTTGTTAGAAGTACGAGGACACAATCTGAAGGGAAAACGATGATCGACTCATCACTCATTGAAGGCGATCGAAACGGTGCAGTTCTCAGCGCCGACGGCGTCTACCGCTATCGCCTGTGGCGAACGTGGGACGCCTCGAAGCCGACACTGGCGTTTCTCATGCTCAACCCGAGTACGGCCGACGCGACTGAGGACGATCCGACGATTCGCCGCTGTCTCGGTTTCGCGAAAGAGTGGGGATACGGCTCGCTCGTCGTGGTGAATCTGTTCGCACTTCGAAGCCCCAACCCCGACGCTCTTCGCGAGAACGACGATCCCGTGGGCCCGGAGAACGGCGAACACCTTCAGATCGTCTGGAGGAAGCCGAGATGGTCGTCGCCGCCTGGGGTGCAAATGGCTCGCACCAGGGGCGGGCCAGCGAGGTCGCTGGACTCCTCGAGGGCGATTTCCACGCGCTCGATACGACGAAAGCTGGCCATCCAGTACATCCGTTGTACCAGCCGGCCGATGCTGATCTGATCCCGTGGAGTGCGGACGATCTCGAATCGTGAACCGCCCCAGTATCCACGCTGGCACTCGAGTGCAAGTTCTCGATGGCGGCCTCGGCGCGTCGGCTCGAATGCCGATCGTCGGCCACGATTGGCCTCATGAAACAAGGTCTGGAGGCGCGAATGTCGCACTTGATCCGATTCAGTTTGCGTAGGGTGTTGGTCGGTCAGTACAGAGTTGCTATTGATCACTCTGCAAGTTTCCAGCCGATCGAAAAACCCTGGCGTCGGACAGGGTTTTGCAGGCGATGCCTCAGTACGTCACTGGAGAGCCGTTGGATCGTATGCAGGATGCCACGGCGAGTCTCCAGGACAGGTATTGATACCAGCCCAAATCCGTATAAACCTACATGCTATGTCAAATATTACCACACTTGCGCCAAAAGTTCTGCATTCAGCGGGCAGTATATCTCTGTATTCAGCAGTCAACTCTTGTTATCTACTGGGGGTTTCAACAGAGCGTATTCGCTATACACAAGTGTTTTGGCGTTTCATGGAGTCCTTAAGTTTTTCTCTTCAGAATAGCCTATCGTCGCCGACCAGTGGGATGTATTCCTATTCCTGTATCCTCATTTGTCAGAGTAAGGCCCGTGGCTACTCTATTAGGTTGTTACTCTGAGCTCTCCATCGACCTCATAGAAATACCCACGTTCAAGAAGTCAAGTGAGTGCATGAGACTGTCTCGAAATCCAGTCTATACGGTGCGCAATCGATGTAGAACGAGGGTTCGATCGCCACGCTAACTGCGACGATACATCGTGATACCCACAGCTATTGCCCACAGGTAGAGTACTGGGAGTAACAGCGTCGCAACATCGAAAATCACGTGTCCCTCCGAGCCACCGCCGACGGCAGAGAGGAGCGGATAGAGCGCGGTGATGACCGTGAGCACGCCGAGCCCGACTCCCACCCCAACGACGTACCTAGAGACGAGTTCCGTCCGGCGGAGCGCCCATCCGAACAGCGCGATCCCGGTCCCCAAGATGATCGCGTACATGAGCAAGTGCCCGGCTCCGAAGGGGACGACGATCGAATCGAGAATCAGTTCGCCGCGTTCGGCCTCGCGTGCCCCACGCACATCCACGTACGCCCAGGTCACCCACTGGAGCCCGTTGAGAACGCCCAGTCCGAGGACACCGGCGCTCAGGTAGCCTGCCAACCCGCGTCTGAGCTCGGGAATCGCCCGGAGCAGGGCCACTACCCCAAAGGCAAGAATCGTTATCCCGAGTGCCCAGAATGCGTGGCTGAGCATCCCGAGCAACGGGGCGCCCGAGGGTGGTGTCTCTGCCTCTATAACGAGTATCCCGCCGACGAAAAACGGGACGCCGGCGAGGATTAGCGCCGCGATCCCGAGCCTCGGATCAGACTCGTCCCCGTTGCTGGGCGGGGCAAACGTGGCCGTAGCCTTTCCAGACATGACTAGTGTTTGAACTCGCGGACCAATTATTGTATCGATTACACGTCTGCCAATCGCTCTGAGAGGGATTCGGATGACACGAAATCAAGTAATAGGGCACGGGTGAAGAGTAATTATCGACTGGTAGTGGTTTTCAAGCCGACACTGCTTATCTCGAAGTTGCTTTCAGCCTCGGTATCCGAGTCAGAGATATGGAGATCACCTTTCTCGGAACGAGTGGAGCAGTTCCGACGACACAGCGGAACCCGAGCGCGATCCTGTTACGTCGGAAAGGGGAACGATTTCTCTTCGATGTCGGGGAAGGGACACAGCGACAGATGATGCGCTTCTCTACTGGCTTCGGAATCTCCACTATCTGTCTTACGCATCTTCATGGCGATCACGTCCTCGGTCTTCCCGGACTTCTACAGACGTTAGATTTCAATGAGCGAGCTACGCCCCTAGACATCTACACACCAGCAGGCACCTCAGGGGATATCGAAGATTTCCTCGATGCCTCGGGGACGACACCGGACTTCCGCGTCCAGATACATGATGCGCCCCCTGGCAATCCAGTCATCGAGCACGAGGAGTATACGATCCGAACTTTCGAAACAGACCATCGAACGCGTTCCGTCGGTTACGCTCTCATCGAAGACGAGCGGAAAGGCCGATTCGACCGTGAGCGAGCCGAGGAACTCGGCGTTCCTGTCGGCCCGAAATTTCAACAGCTCCATGAAGGATCTTCCGTCGAACTCGAGGATGGAACCGTCGTTCATCCCGAGCAAGTGGTTGGTGAGCCCCGTCCCGGACGTCGCGTCGTCTATACCGGCGATACTCAGCCGACGGAGGCTGTCATTTCAGCTTCAACAGATGCTGATTTACTCATCCATGATGCGATGTTCACACACGACCGGTCTGACCGAGCACAGCAAACGGGCCATGCGACGGCCCAGCAGGCCGCGACCGTGGCCTCTCGTGCCGGTGCTAAACGATTGGCCTTGACGCATATCTCCTCGCGATACGCAAGCAACGTGACGCCTCTCGAGAATGAAGCGATTGAAACGTTCGGTGATGATGCATTCCTCCCCGATGATGGAGATACGATTACGATTCCCTACCCTAAGACAGATATCGAATGATTCAGTACTCGCTTGCTGCCCGAAATTGTTCTCGTAATTGCCTCATGAATCGACGTGGATTGTCATCTGAATTTTAGACGTTGTTGAAATTCTTATTAAATCATGTGTTTTAGCAGTCATGCTGCAGTCAGCATGAGCAGGTGCCTGAAATCCACGACGGATCGGAAGTTAACACATATATCCGACACCGCGTGTTCCTCCTTTATATGCAATTCTGTGACGAGTGTGGTTCGATGATGCACACGGAGGACGACACGTGGGTGTGTCGCTCCTGTGAGAACGAGGAGCCGCGGGACTCGCAAGCAGAAGCGGCGATGGCGACCCAGGATGGACAGCGGGACGACGGGGCACCCGCCGTGGTCGACGCGACCCAGGGCTCCACCGAGACGATGCAGGAGCCCTGTCGGGCGGACGACTGCGACAGCGACCGGGCCTACTACGAGATGATGCCGAAGCCGGGCGGCTCCTACGAGTTTCGGCTGTTCACCTGCGTCGAGTGCGGCCACAAGTGGCGCGAATCCTGACGGCGCATCTCGCGAACCCCGCCGCTTACATATGCACAGACCGCCACATCAGACTCTCAATTCCCGGAGTTACGGAAATACAAGGAGAAAGCCCGCCCTTCAGGGCGGGGAGGATGTCAACGATGCATACGACCTTGATGCCGAGTACGTGATCCATGCGGCGGCGATGCCTCACTACGGGAGCGGCCGGGCGACCCCTCAGAGCATTCGCGACGCAACACGAAATACACTCGAGAAAGCCGATGAACTCAGCTGTGAATCCCTCGTCATTCCGATTCTCGGAACAGGAGTGGCCGTCTTCGACTTCGAGTCGGGTGCGCAACTCGTCTGTGAAGAAGTCTGGTTATACGAACCCACATCACTCACCGATGTTGGTGTGATCGCGTACTCGAAACCAGAGTATCAGACTGTTACCGAACTCGCAGATCGACTCCACTCGTCGTAGTTAGACTAATCTACACTCGATGGTTGCGAGATCCGTATCTTTTCTAATGGTGAAATCATCTGTGATGCGCTCACGGACCAATAATATACCATGGAATTCAACCCAGTATGTCTAATCGTTCCAATCGGCGTATGATAACAGCAATACTGTCTTTGATTTCTTCTCTCGTTGTCACACCCGTAATTAGGAGCTTTCCACTCGTGAACAGCAATACAACAGAGTCGGGTTCGTTAAGTCGATAGAGTAATCCTGGAAATTGTTCGGGTTCGTATTCGACAGCTTCGAGTCCAAGGCCGATCGCGATTGCGTTCAAATTCAACTGTTGGTTGAGGTCCGCATTGCTTACGAGATTCTGGATAGTAATCTCCTGAGCAGTGGGAATTTCGATCCCGAGATCGTGTAGCGTTTCAAAAACAAGTCGAAGCGCTGTGTCTGCGTTCTCCGCGCTAGTTGCGCCTGTACACACTATTTTTCCGGTTCGAAACAGTAGAACAGTTGCTTTTGGTTCTTGGAGTCGATAGATTAGTCCCGGGAAATGATCCGGATCGTACTGTACGTTATCCAAATCCTGCCCAAGAGCATCAAGTTCTATCTCTTGTCCGATTCCGGTCGATGCAACCACGTTTTGAATCTCGATGGTTTCGACCGCCTTTGTCATTGCAAGACGGTTTCTGTGTATCGTATAAAAACACGAGCATGCTGGCTTAACGATCGTACGATTCGAGAAATTATATCCGCGCCTGTAGTGCTTCGGACTATTTGACAGTATGACAGCAGCGCGGACTTTATCGAAGGTACATTGTATTTGGACGATTAGTCGGACATCAGCGAGTGCTTCTCAATCTCTCATCCCCTACATCACAACGACCCGCAAACATCATCCTACAGTATCATTTCTATCTTAAGTGCTGGTAGATGACCGATCATTGCCGTCGTGCATAACTACGCTCAGACGGCTACAGTACCGTTCGTGCGTACAAGGCTAAATCTGATCATAACTCAATTGGGAATTCAAGAGCAGGATCGGCATTAATGATGGCCGATAGATAGGGTTGTAACTGGTCAAACTGATCGGTTGGTTCCGCCAGTTTTCTCTTCGAGTTGTATTCGATGACTCCGGCCTCCTCCATCCTCGGGATATGTGCGTGCTTTAGCTCGATCCCAATCTGTGTCAGTACCTCAGCAGAAACCTCAGTGATAGACTCGTGATGATCGTGTTTGACGATAGCCTTTATGAGGTCGTTCACTGTCAATGACCGCTGTTGATCCGCGAATAGTGCGAGAACGATGCGACGACGTCGGCTCTGACACAGGTCGAGAACTGTGTCAAACTCAATAGTTCTGTTGATCATGATACCGCCCATATCAACACCAGTTGACCCCTCGGCTATACTTAATCCGAGAATTGCAACTGTGGCTGCACAGTGACGTAAGCAGTGATAGTGTACCGCCCTATAAGAGGGCATCTATAGCTTACACGACTTTTTTGGATGATTTTCCCGACCACCCAAAATTTGTCGTGGCTGAAAGCAGTACTCGCTCAGGACGTGTTTTCTTTCTCTGCGAATCCAGTTCGGGATGACCTAGTGAGAAATATCAAGTTCGTTAGGAAGTTCGCTCATGCTTGATTCGACGTATCGAAGTCCACTTTCTGATGTCCCAGAATAAGTGCATCTCGCAGTTTCTGCGAATAGGACGAACAGGTGACAGATGGGATCAATGCCTTCCGCGGCAATCTCATCTCTTTGTCGTCTTGTGCAGCTACAATCATCTTGGTTATATGTTTGATTTATGTTCGATGTCTCACTCGCACGCAGTGCAAGTCGGTTTCGTGGTTCGGTACAGACTCTGACGGGCATCTCGAAAATACGTCTCTTCTTCGATTACGCCGATCGATTCTAGTCGCTCTAATGCATAACGTACTGTACGCGGAGACAGAAGAGTTTCATCGATGAGCTGTTTCTGGGTCAGTTCACCTTCCAATTCAATCACCTTATAGACGAGTTTAGCGCTCGGGGGTAGGTCTGAGAGTTCTGTGTTCGACATTCGATAACCGTACACGATATCCTCTAACGCGAACCAGCAAATGACCTATGATCCGCTTTCACTTGAGTGATCAACTGAGCTAAAGAGAACTCATAACTTCTTTCAACGGCTGATGAATAGTACTCATATGCGAGTTACTGATGTCGAGACGTTCGTCGTCGATGCAGATTGGCGTAACTGGTTCTTTGTCCAGGTCAAAACAGACGAGGGAATTACTGGCGTCGGTGAAGCGCTCAGTGGAGAAGGATTGACCGCAGCGCTTGAAGCGACTGCTGACGCACATAAGCACTACCTCATCGGCGAGGATCCACTAAACCGAAAGCAAATCAGCCGGAAATTGCGTCGCTATCCATTTGCGTGGCGCGCAGGAAAACTGATTAACGCCGTCGCGTCTGCGTTCGACATCGCACTCTGGGATATCGCCGGGAAGTACTACGGTGAACCTGTCTGGAAATTGCTCGGTGGCAAAGTTCATGACGAAATTCCAGTGTATGCAAATGGCTGGCATATCGGGGAACGGACACCAGAGAATTACGCCCGCCACGCGAAAAAAGCGGTCGAAGAGCAGGGTTATCCGGCGCTGAAATGCGACCCGTTCGCTCACTATGAGTATTCACTGACTAATGATCAGATCGACGAAGTCGCCGAACTACTTGAAGCTGTTCGGGAAGCGGTCGGTTGGGATGTCGGAATTGCTCTCGACTGCCACGGACGATTTTCACGCCGTGGGGCGATTGAGGTCGCAAATGCTCTCGAAGAATACGACATCATGTTCATTGAAGAGCCCGTCGAACTCGAAGATCGAGATGTGATGGCCGACGTGGCTCACCACGTCAATATGCCCGTCGCAACCGGCGAACGCATCTATAATAACGAGACGATGGAAGAGATTGTTCGCAAACAAGCCTGTGACATCGTACAGCCCGACCTAACGAACTACGGAAGCTTACAGGAACTCCAGCACGCGGCAGCTATTGCCAAATCGAGGTACATGACGTTCGCACCCCACAATCCCAACGCTGGTGTGAGTACGGCCGCTGGTTTGCACCTTTGTGCAGGGGTCGAAAATCTCGAAGTGCTCGAACATATGAGTCGAGACGTCAAATGGGGCGACGAAATCGTCAAACATGATTTCGAAGTCGAAGACGGGGCGATCGAAGTACCTGACGAACCTGGTCTTGGTGTTGAATTCGACGCAGAGGCTGCGCGCCAATACCCTGGGGAACCGAAAGATAGCCACAGTCTCTTTGACAGCGATGGTGCGCTCAAGCGGCCATAAGGCTATTTAGTAACATATTTATTTTGACATAACGGATTTCAGCCTCGTTGAAATCCTAAAGCAGTGATATGTTTCGCTGGTCGTGCTGTATACAGAGGATGAGTGCAGCACGGCGCCCACGTTTATTTCACACTTTAAGTCCGAAACCAATCGGCGCATACAGCTGCTTATTGAACGATCACTTCAACATTTGCCCCACGGTGGGCTATCGTCTCTGAAAACGATATCAGTCAGGTCTGCTCGGCAGTGAATCTGAATGTCGATACAGTCTCCATTTGCACTTTCCACATCTTCTGGAAGAGACAAATTGTAGATTCGTCCTTCCGTCTCCGTCGAATACATAATAGGGCCTTGTTTAGACGCCGGAAAGAGGCACTAATTCCGGTAAACTAATCCACGTCAAAGGCAGAAACAAGCAGTGTGTCCTCCCATCTCTCACGTTTCACTGATCGTCTTGTTACGTTGGCGAAACGCGCTGTTTCGGGCGTTCCTGATACGGCAGTCAAGAAGGGTGACGGCGGATACGCTGGCTGGGTGGTTATCGTCCTCCATGGCCTCCGTGAATACCTCGACCTTCCGTACCGACGACTACTCGATATTCTTCACGAGATGCACGGAATCGTCGAGAAGATGGGCCTCAAAATCAGCGAACTTCCGGACTTCACGACCGTGTGCGTTCGGAAGCGGGAACTTAAGATGGCTGTCTGGCGAACGCTCCTCCGACTCTCCGCTGATCTTCACGACACCGGTGAGGTACAGGCTATCGACGCAACCGGCCTCGACCGACACTCGGCCAGCCGCCACTACGCGAACCAGACGGACTACACCTTCAGATCGGTGAAGACGACTGCGTTAGTCGATTGTGAGACCGGTGCCGTGTTGGATGTCCACTGCTCGATGCAGCAACCGCACGACACGCAAGTCGGATGCCAAGTACTCACACGGAATCTCGACCAGCTTCAGACGGTCACTGCCGACAAAGGCTACGACTGGGACGCCCTTCGTCACCGCCTACGGGAGGCGGATGTTCGCCCTGTGATCAAGCATCGTGAATTTACGCCATTAGATGTAGCTCATAACGTTCGCCAAGATGATAATGCCTATCATCGGCGGTCTGCGGTCGAGGCGATCTTTTTCGCTCTCAAACAGCGTTATGGCGATACGCTCCGGGCACGAACGTGGTTCGGTCAGTTCCGCGAAATTGTGTTAAAATCCGCTGTCCGAAACATCGAGATTGCTATCTGCTTCAAGACACGCTTCTCGCGTGTGATCCGTTCATATTGGTCAATACTGGGGAAGAACATACTACACTAGCCGCCAATCTACCTACTATTCGTCAAAGTGTGTGTGAAGATATAAAATATTTTAAGTTTGGAGAAGCTTGGTGACAATAGTTTCAGACGATTCGATACGACCGATCAACGTAGGATCGCCGTCGGTAACGTAGTGGTATTCGGGGATTGATTCCAAGTCTCGGTAGAGATCGATAAACGCGCCGAGGTCATTCGTCTCGAAATAGGTAATGTACTCGTAATCGGTGAGACCGCTGGAATGGTAGAGCTGACGGCGGATACGATCGAGGTAGGGGAGCGCCACTTCGATGTGATCTCGCATTTTTTCAATGCGGTCAGATTCGGGAAGATTCCACCATGCGGCGTTTTTATCCACAGGGATGATGATCGCGTAGTCCGGCGGTTCCGTTCCTTCGAAGGTCGCTGCCTTTTCGATTGCATCGAGATCAGGTGTTTGCGGGAGGTAGACGGCATCCCGGATAATCCCAGTAAGCACATCGATGAGTTTCGAGTACCGTCCAAACGATGTGGCCTGAAACTCTCGGAGGACTTCCTGAGCAGTGGTCAAGTCGTGCGCATGGATACGGACAAGGTAGTCCACTCCGGGGGTAAGCTCACTCATTAGATACGTATCAACGAGCACTTCTTCTGGCCTATTGCTATCTTCAAGGATGTTGCAAACTTCTTCAGTGGAGATCTCGACATCATCGTCGGCTGTTTGAGGCCGTTCAAGTTGATATGCTGCAAACAGTCCAACCACGCCATTCTCTTCAAGCATATCCGACCCATGGCTAGTTATACCCATGTTTTTACAAGACGTAATCCGTCTTCATAATGGTGCGTCCCTAATCCTGTGGCTATTGTCGTTCTGAGCCACCTATCGAAAGTGTCCACGATCTCAGCGATAGATTTACACGCCCAACTGACCGAGTGTTTTATTCCGAATTTGATCTAAAGAGTGAGGGGAGCAGCCTCGTTCTACTGTATATCTACGTCTAAACGAGGCCCATAATAGTATACTCACCGGGGTCAGCATCCCATGACTGCTCGATGAGGTTTTCCCCATCACCATCGATCTCGATAGCCTCTTCAAAGACTGTAATTCCCTCTCGATCAAGACGGAGCGTAATAGTGACCGGATCATCTCGCCAGTTACCGATCATAATGTTCCCGATTTGGATTTCGGATTCGGAGCTGGAGGCTGTACAGCCCGCAAGAGCTGAAAGAGCCACAGTTCCGATGATATGCCGGCGGGACAACTGAGGTGTATCCATATCATCCAATCATAATCACATTGATAAATGTTTTCTGGACAAGCACTATGTGCAGTTCCTGTACTGAGTGTTTGGTCTTCTGTGTAATCGCTCCTCGGGCAATGCCACATTCGCGCTGTGTATTCAGCAAACCACTTGTGTCCGTTTCCAATGATTTTAACAGAGCCCGGATTTCCTTTCTTGGGACCCGGAGGTACTTACGTTCGGAGCATCAAGGTTCACTCAACCGAAAGAGGCGCTGTCCTTGGCACAGTTGGGACGGAACGTTCGATTAGGCTATGCCGCCAAGGACGTGATTGACGTAGTTGCTCACGTTGCCGAACGTTCGTGTTCCTCCACACGATGGCCATTCTGGCTCTCATATCTGTGCCGTAGGACTGCTATGATCGGGTCTACCAATGGAAATTGAAATTGCGACAATTGGCGGATACGAAGAAGTCGGCCGACAGATGACTGCTGTCCGTGCCGGTGACGACATTGTGATTTTCGATATGGGACTCAACCTATCGAAGGTCCTTATTCACGACAATATCCAAACAGAAGGGATGCACAGTCTCGACCTGATCGACATGGGCGCCATCCCCGACGACCGGGTGATGAGCGACCTCGATGGCGACGTACAAGCGATCGTTCCGACCCACGGGCACCTCGATCATATTGGGGCGATCAGCAAGCTGGCTCATCGGTACGACGCACCTGTCATCGCCACACCATTCACCCTCGAACTGGTCAGAGCGGAACTCGAAGACGAGCAAAAATTCGGCTCTGAAAACGATCTGATCACGATGGACGCGGGCGAAACGATGCGTATCGGCGATCAGGGTTGTGAGCTTGAGTTCGTCAACGTCACCCACTCAATCGTTCAGGCGATTAATCCAGTTCTTCACACGCCTGAGGGCGCGATCGTCTATGGACTGGACAAGCGCATGGATCACACACCGGTCATCGGCGAGCCAATCGATATGAAGCGATTCCGTGAGATTGGCCGCGAGGGTAACGGTGTCCTCTGTTACATTGAGGACTGTACCAACGCAAACAAAAAAGGACGTACGCCCTCCGAAAACGTTGCTCGAGAACATCTTCGTGATACGCTCTATAGTATGGAAGATTACGACGGTGGAATCGTTGCAACGACTTTTTCAAGTCACATCGCTCGAGTAAAATCCCTCGTCGAATTTGCCCGCGAGATCGGTCGCCAACCGATACTACTCGGTCGATCGATGGACCACTACTCTGGGACCGCACAACAGGTGGGTATCGACTTCCCATCGGACGTTCCGATGTACGGATATCGGCATGCCATTGATGAGACGTTCGAACGGATTATGAACGACGGAAAAGAGAACTTCCTTCCTCTTGTGACAGGTCATCAGGGGGAACCGCGCGCGATGCTCACGCGAATGGCTCGAGGCGAGACGTCATACGAACTCGATGACGGCGACAAGGTCGTCTTCTCTGCCCGCGTCATCCCTGAACCGACCAACGAAGGGCAGCGCTACCAGGCCGAAAAACTACTCGGTATGCAGGGTGCTCGCGTATATTCCGATATCCACGTGTCGGGTCACCTCTGTCAGGAAGGTCACTACCAAATGCTTGACGCGCTCCAGCCCCAGCACGTGATCCCTGCCCACCAGGATCTCAAGGGCTTCTCAGGGTACGTTGACCTCGCTTCGAATCAGGGCTACGCGCTCGGTCGTGATCTCCATCCGACGTCGAACGGAAATATTATTCAGCTCGTTTGAATTGAGGCGTAACCCCCACTTGGTCGAGTGATAGTACCTCTGATTTGTGGGGCACCTCTCCTGTGTGGATTACTCGTCGTCCTGTGCTTTTTTTGCTTTGATATCTTCGAGTTGACCGAGTAGATCGTCCGTTGAGCCACCAGTTTCGACAGTAATCGTTCCTTCGTGTTCGTGCTCGTGGACACTCACAGCTGCATCTTCATCGTCTTCTGTATCCTTATTTTGATGCTGTTGCTCAGACTCGTCGTAGCTTCCAAAACCCATAGTAGTAACACTGGGGCCCAGCGGTATAGTTCCAGCGGTTCAACTATCTCGGTATAAAGAGATGTCGTAAGTGAACGAAACCTACTTACGTACCACTAAAAAACTAGAATTCAGCTTCAGTGCGGCTACGTATCTTCACCCTTCATAGCTAGCCTCTATCGGATCTGATCGATCGGGCCGCACATTTGCTTGAAACCGCTTCATGCTCTCACCCCTGAGCGGTTACCATACACGCCCGTGAATCATGACCGTAGAATACGATCTTCCCTGTTCAGCATGCGGGGAGAGGTTCGAAGAAGCGACGGTTGACCCGTTGGAAGCAGGGGATTCAGTGACAACGACTGATTCGATCGTTGTCGCCGTATGCCAATCGTGCGGTGAACGGTACTATCCCGAACAGACACTCCGTACGCTCGATCAGTCATCGACTCCAGAATCGAACAGCTAGCGAACAACCTCAACTTGAAACAGATACCTATGCCAACGCCCGATTCCGAAAAACCACTCCGAGCAATCGATTTCGAGGAACTCCCGAACAGTCTCACCGAGGATTCAGTAATTCTCGTTGCAAAACCTGCGCCACTGGATGAGTACGCCGTCTCGCTACGGATTTTGGATCGTTTTACGTCTCCCGCAGAACGCCGAATTATCGTCACGACGGCTGTTTCTGCTGAACGAACGATCCAACAACAAATATTTCTCGCATCACCAGAATCTGGCCGATTCGGGGTTGTCGATGCGACTCCGCAAAATCACCCCTCTTCTCCATTCCAGAAGTATCCAGTCGTCTCGTTACCGCACTCGGTCGAATTGACTCGGCTCGTACTCGCACTCTGGGAGCTAGAAGCCTCGATGGCGAGCGATAGCCAGAAGACCCATTTTGGGATTCGATCACTCACGCCGCTACTCGCAGACGACGGTCTGGAACGCACCATCAGTGTCCTTAAACACCTCATCGAGGGGCGGACTGACTCGGGGCTCGTCGTCCTTGGTTTCGAGTACACCAAACACGATGAGGACACGCTCTCTGCACTGAAAGAGATCGTCGATGGAATCGTCTGGATCGAAGAACAAACAGTCGGTTCAATTTCAGCGGAGCACCGGCGAGTACACGCACATCTGGATGGCATATGATTGCGTTTTTCGAGCTTTGTTGAAACCCAATTCCCCACACGTATTTTAGAACGAAATAAATGCCCCAATACGAGCGCTTATTGAACATAGTCTTATAGTTAGGGCGATACAGCTAAAGCGGTAGGAATGTCGGTGTCAGAGGCACATCCTACCGTATGTTTCCACAATGGCATGAACAAACAAAGGTCTTTTTCAAATGTCTTGTATATTTCTGGTTTTTAGAGATTAAGCGCGTTTCCTGTGATCACCTATGCTGATGACTGAGGTATTAAACCTATCATCAATTGAGGTGGTCAAGAGGGCTGCTTTCTCCAAGCTGCCACACAGTCGAATGCAGAATCATCTCACGAAACTCCTACAAAACTTTTGCGTGAGCCAACGATAAACTCGAATCGGTTCCTGTTGCTCACCACTTCATGAGCGCACTTCGTCCATGAAAACGTACGAGAATGACGAAAAATGTCGTCACGCCAGTCAGCGCAAACGCACCCCCGACGTAGAAGACCGACGCCATACTCACCTCGACCATCAGCCAGCCGCCGAGCAAGGGAGCGATCACGCTTCCTGGACGCCAGACGAGCTCGCGGATACCGAAACTCGAGGCGACACCGCCTTCTTCGGTGCCTTCGTCGGCGAACAACGCCATGCTCGCTGGTTCGCGGAAACTATCGGCGATGCCGAGGAGTCCGGAGAGGAAAACGAGCGGGAAAAATGCCGGAGATACCTCGCCAATCAAGACGAGTTGATCGCCGGTCGAGTTGTATGGCAGCCACGCAGGGAGCGTGCTCCCAGCGAGTACAGCGGGAATTGCCACGACGAGTTCAGAGGGAAACCCGAGGGCCGCCCCTACCAACGGTGAAAGCGGGACAGCCAACGCGATGAGCCCGTAAGCTGCTCCACCTGCAAAGACGAACAGCGCCCGTCCATATCCGTCCGAGAGCCGTCCGGTAAACGGTTGACAGCACATATTGGTGAACTTTTCAGCAACGACCGTCAGCGCGACAGCGAAGCCGCCGTATGCAAGACCGCCTTCAGCGGCAGAGACGCCAGCGAAAATCGGCACCCACGTCCGAACGAGGGTTACAGAGAACGCGTACTGGAAGCGAAACGTCGAGAGCGTCAAGATGCGCCGATTGAGTGCCAACCCCGAAAACGGGAACCCTTCGATCCGCGTCTCGTCCGGGTTCAGAAACCAGAAGGTTCCGACCCAGGCGACGACCATGATACAGACGATGACGAGGAAAATCGGACCGAACCCGAACGCGTCGTAGAGCGTGCCCGCACTGATGCTGCCGAGAATCGACGCCCCGAAGCTCGCCGCGTTTGCCTTCCCGATGTAGTTTGCTCGCGTTCCCACATCGGCGATCTGACCGACCAACGACAGCGTCATCAGGCCAGTGCCCGTGACGGCGACGCCCTGGAGCGCGCGGATCGCGATGAACGAGGCGCTTGAGTCGACGACTGGGAACAGCGCGTAGACGCCAACGCCGACACCGAGCACGATAAGCAAGACGAGCCGCTTATCGAAGCGATCACCTGCCCAAGCAAGAGGGACGACGGCGACGGTTTGGGCGAGGGTGAACCCGGTCGTATACAGTCCGATGATGAGACCGGCGCTGATCGTTACGCCGAGAACGGTCGTACTCGAGGGATCGAGCGTATTGATGTAGTACGGCAGCAGCGTGATCAAGGTGATAAAGCCAAACCCTTCTGCGAAACGTGTGAGATAAAGTACCCAAAATTGGACTCGTTTGTCGTCCACACTCTGGTTTTTGACGATCCGAGTAAAGATATTTCGATTATCTCAGAGAGCGGAATCCACCGCTGCGAGAGAGCAGCTCGCGAGTACACACTGTTGCCAACGCGTGGGAAGCGGGTGGGTGCTATATTGTGCGGGCCGAAGTGGTATCGACTGATGCCCGAAGAAGAACTTTTCAAAACGGAGGAATCACGATCCCGAGCGGAGATTGCCGAGGTCCTCATTGCCGCTGCCGAACAGATCAAAACCGGCTCTGTCCACCTGGAGAGTGAGACAGAGGAAGAGCGCGTGACGATTCCCGACAGGACGACGTTCGAGATCGAACTCGAGCGACTCACCGACTCCGAAACCGGCGAGAAGCGGTACGAACTCGAGTACGAAATCCGATGGACAGAGTAACGTCGTCATCCTCGGTCAATTGCCACGAGCAAGCGTTCGCATGATGGCGAACGACCGCCCCGTTGCCAGAGATCCGCTAGTGCCCCCTCACTCGAGAACGGGTGTCAGGGAAACCGGAACGTCTCCAAATTCTTCGGCTGATACGTCCTGACGTTGTGATTCTGGTACAGTGCGGAGGAGAGTTGATCTGTCGCCTGTTCGTCGCCGTGAACGCAGAGAATCGTCTCCGGTCGGGGGTTCATCTCGTCGACGTACTGTTCGAGGCTGGCTCGGTCGGCGTGGCCGGAGAAACCGCTCACCGATTCGATCCTGAGTTCGAGCGTCAGGCGATTCGCGCGATCAGCCCGTCCAGGGAGGGAGATTTCCACGTTCCCGCCCTGAATTCTGCGCCCGAGGGTCCCCTCGGCCTGGTACCCGACGAACAGGAGGGTGTTCGTCTGATTCGGTCCGAGCAGTTCGAGCCAGGACATGATCGGCCCGCCGGTCACCATCCCCGACGTCGAGAGGATCACGCAAGGGTCGCCGCTCGCGATCTCCTCGCGCATCTCCTGTCCGCCGTCTACTTGCCGGAACTGGTCTGCGATGAACGGATTCTCGTCTTCATGGAGGATACGCTGTTGTAGCCCATCCCTGAGGTAATCGGGGTACGCCGTGTGAATCGCGGTCGCTTCCCGAATCATGCCGTCCAGATAGACCGGCATCGTCGGAATCGTTCCCTCTCGCATCGCCTCCTCCAGGACCAACATCAGTTCCTGGGAGCGACCGACTGCGAACGCGGGGATGACGACGATCCCGTCCTCCTCGTACGTCTCCCTGATGATTTCGTGGACCTTCGCTTCGCTCTCCTCGGTGTCCGTCTGATAGTCGCCACGGCGACCGTACGTCGACTCCATGACCATCGCCTCCGCGCGAGGGAAATCGTTCACGGCGCCGTTGAACAGCCGCGTCGGCTCGTAGTGAACGTCGCCCGAGAAGAGGATGTTGTAGAACCCGCTTCCGATGTGAAAGTGAGCGGACGCACTTCCCAGGATGTGCCCCGCATTGTGCATCGTCAGTTTGACGTCAGGTGCGATGTCGGTGACGTTACCATACTCGACTGGAATCGTGTGCTTGATCGCCTGTCGGACCTGCTCGCTTGAGTACGGCGGCGTTCGACCCTCCTTCGAGGCCACGGTCAGATAGTCCAACTGCAACAGCCCCATCAGATCACGCGTCGGTTCAGTCGTGTAAACCGGTCCGTCGTATCCGTACTTGAACAACAGCGGAAGCAACGCACTGTGGTCGAGGTGAGCGTGGGTCAGCACCACGGCGTCGATACCCGTCAATGGCATCGCCTCGGGCGCATGAAGGTAGGGAACTTCCCCCTCGGCACCCGGTTTGTCGCCGCAGTCAATGAGAATCCTCGTATTTGGGGTGTGAAGCACGAAACTCGCGCGACCGACTTCGCGACAACAACCCAGCGTCGTGATCCGCACCCACTCGAGGTCCTTTGCGGGTTCGCCGTGTATCTTCTCGCCGACCTTTGCGAGGAAGTCGCGTCGTTCTCCGCGTTCCTGGGTCAGGAAGTTCCTGACGCTGTCGACGGTCGAGGACTCCATCGGCGGCGTTCGAACCACTTCCAGGTTCCAGCCGATCTCTCGGGTGATCTCGCGGAGCGTACTCCCTCGCTGTCCGATGACAAGCCCCGGCTTCTCAGCTTCGACAATCACTTCTCCGATCGTCGGATAGAACTCGAGATCCTGAATGTGGGCCTCATCAGGAGCAATGTCGCGAATTTTCGTTTCTGCGTCCGACGGACTCGACTGTGCCCCCGGCGCTGGCCGTATCGTCACCCGTTTTTGGAGTGACCGTGCGAGGTCCCCGATGAGATCGCTGTTTTCAGCGAACTTGCGAGGGGTCTCGGTGTAGATGACGAGGTCTGGTCCCTCGTACTGGACTTCGGTAACGTCCAGATGTGAGGGCACCTGCGTGACAATGCGTTCGTGTAAGTCTGAGTGGGTCGTATCGTCGCTCATAGAGAGGGGATCGCTGTCTCGTTACAATCTGACCGAGATCGGTTGTTGTGGTCTACGTCGGTGGCGTACTCGGTATCGAGAGACCGACTGGCCAGAATCTCTCGGAAGAATCGGTCAATCGAGTACCGAGCGCTCGGTCAAAGCTGTCGAGAGACGCGATGAACTGGTACCAGTATCTTCGCAACGAGGGTTAAAAACCTTCCCACTGTGCAGCAGGTTATGTTTAGTTTGCCTCATTGCGCCGGTGTGAAGGTTTGTAGCAATGATTCATCGGTTTCTGGTTCAACGTGACTGAAGCAGTTCGAGGGCGACGAGGTTCAGCGTTTGAGTTCTCAGAAAGTTCGTTCGACAGCGTTTCGATTTCCGTGACGATGCATCAGAATCGGAGGCTGGCTCGTTGAAGCGTGGTTTGGAGGGGCATCACCTCATGAACGAGAAACACGGTAGTTTCGATGTGGTGCTTCTGCTGAAGTCCAGTGAGAGGCATCTTGGTGAGTGCGGCGGTTGTCGTCGAAAACAGCCGGGCACGGAGCTGGTCGTTTGTTTAGGGGCAGCAGCGACGTACAGTCGGAGGCTGGTCGTTGATCCGAATCACTGGTTCGTCAAGAGCAATCTGATGCGTGCTCGCCCAGATTCTATCTGTAGATCGGCTTGTTGCACCCAATTGTAGGCTGCTTTCCGACTGCGGTTGATACCCTAGCAACCGAGCAATCCGACGATATTCGGTAGTGGCAACCTGAAACATAGGGTTAAATATCCAGCTCCATTGCTAGCCCAGGTGTCCGCTTGCACTCCACAAATGCTAACTCAATCCGGTCTACATTGCCGCTGAAGTGGGAGGTCTCTGCTATCAATCAGCAAGAATTTCTCCCGTCTTACGCATGACTAAACGTCGGCCATCGTACGAGAGTCCTGTTTACGGGGTGTACTCTGGCGATTGGGACTCGATTGTATCTGCGACATTATCCAATTGCTCACCTATTGTCGCGACGAGGTCATCAAGAGTGACAATTCCTGTGAGACTCCCATTCTCATCAACAACCGGGAAGCGACGAACATTGTTTTCCTTGATCGCCCGGGAGATTTCCATTGCCTCTTCATCCTCTCGTAGCGTCGCTGGATCTTCTGACATCACTTCCTGTACTGAGATGTCTGCAACATCGTCGTGCTGGTGGATTGCCAGAGCAGCATCACGGTCAGTTACGATTCCGGCCGGCGACTCATCTTCTGTGAGTACAATCGCGCCCACGTTTTCGGAGTCCAGCAGCTCAGTGATTTCTCCAAGCGTACTTTCTGGACTTGCCGTTACGACATCGCTTGGTCCGAGGTTGCCAACGGTCATGATTCAAGGTAGCGTACCACACGAGAACTCTTCAAGATGAGGCTTTCAATATGTTCAAAAACATCGTCTTTTTCGTAGTCTGTTAGTATATTATCAATTGATGTTATATAGAAGTAATATGACCAACTGAGGTTTTTAGCTAAAGCACTATTAGCCGCTCTATTGCTGTATAGACAGCATTCGGAACGAGACCGGTTCATAATTTGATTTCTTAGCTAACGGAGAGCAATTATGATGAGTGGGGTATGAATGAGTGTGTATCTCATTCGCAGAGGATATGCCATTCACTGGCGAGCATGCGTATAATGCCCAAATTGAACTTGACGAGGAGACTCTACGCGGCTCGACGTCCTCCATTTCGGCGGTGACGGAATATAAGTAATCTGCTGAAGCAGCGATGCCCTCTTTACAATGGATAGATAAGAGATTCCTGTGCCAACCACGTGTCCCAAATGCGAGAATTTCGTATCAAGATCAGTTGGCAGAGGTCGAGATAAGAACGGAAATCAAATCCTTCGGTTCAAGTGCAAAGAATGTGGCCATGAATGGCAGGTCAATCTCAACTGAGACGTTACTAATACAGTCTCAAAGCTATCGTCCGCACTCGATTGGGCTGATTGGTGTGGAATTGATGGTATAGAAGGTCTCAAGGCAATGAAGCCGTTTTCCAGAAGTGGCGACTCGGCTTCCCGCGTCATCACAAGGGGCTCAGTGGGGTAACCATTCGTCATCGCCGCCGTTCTATAGTAGTATACTCATCCGTATCAAAGGATTGTTTCGTCGGTCGTAGACAACAGAAACGCGGCTAGATCGTTGTGACCGCGTTACGTATCAACACGTCCCGAGAACAACTTCAAACTCCTCGCGGATGGCGTCAACAATCGCCTCTCGGTCATATTCACCGGCAGTTGCGCTCACTAACGCGATTTCTTCTTCATCAATAGGGATCCAAATCTGGAGGAATCCCTGAGCCCCGTCCATATAGTCAACTCGTGAGGCAGGTTTCTGCCAGAGGTCAGCCTCTTCGCCCGTGTATTGCGGATGGATACCTTTGGGAAGCTCTTTCGTTGTTTCCAACGTAAATCCTCTGTCCTGTTGAAGAATATCGCGGATCTCCCCAGAAATCGTATGCCGATCTGCTTCCTCTTCGATTTCTGTCTGGAGGGTCTGTACGGTAGAAGTGATGAACTTTTCAAATGTCCTGTCTGGCACGATTTTATCCATATCATCGAAAATCTCTTGCTCTTGCCGTCGTGGGATTCCACTCACGCCAGAGACAATTCGATCGTCAAGAGGATTGTGGCAGATTCCGATGTTGGCCCGCGGTCGTTCACCCATTTGAGGAAGATACGTGTCACGAATTTCGAGTAGAACTGTATTGTTGAGGTCGGTGTATGTCTCGTAATTCTGTTGAAGAAATGATTTGAATAGTGGCATTTCTTCTTTCGCAGGCGATGTGAGAAGTAGCCGTTGAACAAACTCTACATTGGGTTCCTCGTCATGGTAGAAAAACGTGTGATTCTCATACCCCTCAAGCGAAATCCACACGAGATAGTCGACAGGCCCACCGTCAACGAAAATTGCTTCTTCAATAGATCGTCGCTCTATTTTGGAGAAACGATTCTGGAAACGATCAGCGAGACGTTTAATGAACTCGTCTGGATCGAGTCCATATTCAGAAATGAATTCCTGAGCCATGTGAGAGACTACTTTTCCCACTCGATAAAAGTAGTCTGCATAATGCGATTCAATATATGTTCCTGAGAAATCACAATTCGCTTGAGTGGCCAATCTTGATGTGTGTGCGACTAAGTCCCCGATGTGGCCTTCTGATCGCACTTCTTCAGTAGCATACTATGGGAATGAATCCTTATAGCAGGATATTCAATACAAACTCGATGAATGACGAAATGGCGACTAGTACACTCAATGCCGCAACGCTTCAGGAAGCTGTTGATACAATCGTTCAAATGCTCGACCATCCATCCGATATTTCGATTTCTTATTCATTTAATGGAGAAACCAAGACAACGCTATTCCAGGTTGGAGGGCCAGAGGAAGCGAGCTACGAGTTGGTATATGAGGGGGAAGTCGATGAAAATGAACCGACTATTCAACAAATCGAGTGAGAGGCCTATTTAAATCAGTCAGCAGGGAAGAAAACAGGTTCCTACGTACTTCTCAAGCAGTATCCTCTATGTAGGAGACCTATAAGGCCTTCCGAATATTGTATTCTTTTCCTCTATATCCTTGGTCAAAAAGGCCATTTATAGGATTTCTATAGTTCTTTCCCTCTGTTAATCATTCATCCTGATATTCAGGTTATCGCTGATTGTCTCCTAATTACTGGCCAAATTATAATAAACGGTCCGTTGAAATCTTTTATCAATGATTGATTCTTATCAGGTGTGCTGACTGCAGAGTATGGATGCAGTACATTGACCTCGTTTATTTCAATCACACCGGGTAGAACCAACCGGTACATACGGATGCATACTTACCGACTGATGTACTCAGCGATTCAGCTACCGACCGGACCACTCATCGAATCCCAACGTGCTGAGGTGGTAGTCTACTACGTTGAGAAAGGGTGGCTCCAGTGAACTCGATTCTAATAGGCGTATCGGATGTCATACAACGGTTCTCATACCAGTCCTCTGCTCTCTCGGCTCAAACAGGGAATCGATAGAACGGTTCTCTTGGTGGCTACGACGCTGTTCCAGTGTATTTCAGAACCGTTGGCATCAATAATCCCTGAATCCCGACGCTCAGGACGGCGACACCGAACACCATCGCTCGAATCTCCTCGCTGAACTGCATGGCGTCGGAGAGGCTCAACGCGAGTGCAACAGGGATGACCGTATGGAGACTCCCCCAGACGATGACGTGCTGATACTTCCTCGGTACTGGCCTCGTGAGCACTCGGTTCGCAGCGCTCATCAGGGGATACACCACGACCCCCCGCGCTACGAGAACGAGTATGACTGCACCGCTCACGAGTACAGCGTTATCCAGCAGGAGACCAGGCGCGACGAGTTCACCGATCAAGATGTAGAGGAGAGTGTTGACTAGGAAGACTGCCGTCTGCCAGACTTCCTTCATGAACTCGACCGTCCGCGTCGGCTCCTCGTCCCAGCCACCCGTATGACCGATAACCAGGCCTGCCGTCACGGCTGCAAGGACGCCACTGATCCCGATCACCTGGGAGGCGATGAGGTAGCTGCCGTAGGCAGCGATGACCGTAATCAACAGCGTCGCTTGCCGGTCACGCACCCAGCGAATCGCGGCATTCCCCACAAACCCAACGAGGAGACCGACAAAGAGGCCACCGCCACCAACGACGAGCATCTCGACGAGGAGTCGTCGAATCGTCGCCAGTCCCGTGAGCTCCGTGACCGTCTGGCCTGTCCCTTCCTGTGTTTCCACGAGATCTACGAGAACGGTGAAGAGGACGATGGCGACGAAGTCGTTGAAGACGCTCTCGCCTTTGATGATTGATTCAAGGTCTTCGGGCGCGTCGAGTTGTTGAAAGATTGCTAGGACAGCGGCTGGGTCAGTCGGGACGATAATCGCCCCGAAGAGCAGGCCAACGAGCAGCGGTAGCTCGAGCAAATATGCGACTGAGCCGCCAAGGATGGCGGCGGTCAAGGGTAACCCCGGAATCACCAACAGAAGCGGTGGCAGCGCCGTCTCACGGAGCTGGTCGAGGTCGAGTTCGGCGGCACCTTGGAACAGGATGATTGGTAACAGCCCGATCATGATGATGTCTCGGGAGAGCCGGATACCGAGTTCGAACGGCGTGATGGCAACGATGAGACCGACGAGAACGAGCGCGACGGGATAGACGACCTGTTCGCTCCGCACCGCGAAGATCCGGACGGCCAACCCGAGACAGAAGACCGCTAACACCCGGATGACCAGCGCGGCAACGTCGGACATTGAAATTACTGGAAGGCGGTGTTAGCGTGTTGCGTTACTGGCCGTCGTCGGGTGGTGCGTCAGTTGTCGCTCGATTCTCTGCTTGTACGTACCGAGTGCGTGCTCGATAGAAGAGATAGCTGAACAGAAGAACAAGGGTGCTGCCAAGGGCAAGTCGGCTTACCTCGAGGATGTCGGTGACGGGCTCTCGCAACCCCCAGAAGACGGTGAGCGTTCCCATGAAGATGGCGCCGACGAAGTACAGGACGGGGCGCCAGTACGGCGTGAAATAGAGGCCCAGCCCGGCGAGGAGGGTGAATGCGATCCCAAAGTTGTGCATCGAGGTCGGATCTTGAATGACCCCTGCCGTCAGGCCGCGATACAATTGTACTACTACGAGGGCGAGAACGAGCAAAAGTGTGACTCCATCGACGGCAGACCGATACTGCTCCACTGGTTGAGATTTCCGGCTCGTCTTTCTCACACCAGTAATAGAGTCAGGAGACAGAGAAAAATCTGTCCCTAGGTTTAGAACAGAACCTGAAGTGAAGGTATCGACGACTGCTAGTTCTGTTCGGGTCACCACCATTTTCCGCGTCCGCGTTGTACGACTAGCTAAGATGTGTGAGAGCTTCATATTCACTATGGGTGCGCTCTCTATCGGGAATTGGCTGACCGATATACCCCTGCAATTATCGGCGTCGATGCGGCTGGTATACTTGGTTCTCGGGGCGGCGTTGCTCGTCGCCGCGATCATCGACATTCTGTGGACCACCCTGTGGGTCGACGGTGGGTCTGGCCCGCTCTCCGCGCGATTGACGTCCTGGGTGTGGCGAGGCCTCCGTCGCTCCGGGAGCGAACGGTCGCGACTGCTGGGTCTCGCCGGCCCGATCATTCTCACATTGACGCTCGTGATGTGGGTGGGGTTCATCTGGGCAGGCTGGACGCTCCTCTTCGCCGGCGGCGAAAACGCGCTCATCGCCGCCCGTTCGGATGTCCCCGTAACATGGACAGGGCGGATCTACTTCGTCGCATACACGATGTTCACGATGGGGAACGGCGACTTCTACCCGCCAGCTGGCATCTGGCAGATCGCCACCTCACTCACGACCGCCAGCGGAATGCTCTTCGTCACGATGGGTGTCTCGTACGTCCTCTCGGTCCTCGGTGCTGTCGCCGAGAAGCGGTCGTTCGCCAGCAGTGTGAACGGACTCGGCACGCGGGGCGAAGAGATCGTCGAGAGCAGCTGGAACGGTGAGGACTTCGAGGGATTTGATCTGCCGTTGAACTCGCTCACCTCCCAGCTTGATCTACTCTCGAACCAACACAAGGCCTACCCGATCCTCCATTACTATCACAGCGAACAGTCCCAGGACGCCTCGGCAATGGCTGTCGCCGTCTTCGACGAGGCGCTCACGCTGTTCCGGTTCGGTGTCACGGACGACGCGCAGCCGTACTCGGTGTTGCTAAAGAACGCTCGATCAGCCAGCGATAACTACCTGAAAACGCTCGACAAGGCGTTCATCGACCCTGCCGACGATGTACCGCCACCACCTGATCTCGATCGGCTCGGTGGCGAGGGAATCCCCACCGTCTCCGATGAGGAGTTTGCGGACGCCCTCGACGACCTGGCGGAACGGCGTCGGAAACTCCTCGGCGTCGTGGAAGCAGATGCCTGGCACTGGCCACCGACTGACCAATGACGAGTATCAATTTCTTCTTCGCTGGCTGGGCACCGATCGTTCGAACCGTCGTCGTCGGGATTGCCATGTACGTCGCGCTGATCTTCTTTCTGCGTATCTCGAGGAGTCGAACGCTGTCGAGTATGAACGCGTTCGACTTCATCGTGACCGTCGCCATCGGCTCAGTATTCGGGCAGGCGTTGACGGCCAAGAGCGTCGCGCTTGCCGAGGCACTTGTCGCATTCGGGCTGCTCGTCGCGATTCAGTATATGGTGACGTGGATACAGATCCGGTGGCCGTTTTTCAGCCGCGTCGTTACGAGCCCGCCATCGTTGCTGTATTTCCGCGGAAAGTTCATCGACGAGTCGATGCGCCGCCAGCGAGTGACAAAGTCCGAAGTGCAGACGACTGTTCGCAAGAAAAAGTTCGGCTCGCTCGATGAGGTCGAGACGGTCGTGCTCGAATCGGGTGGAGATTCTCTGTCATCGGGTCTGTCGAGAATGGGATAGTGTTTGGCGAAACACTCGACACGAAGCGGCTGATCGGCTCCACGAGCTGGGCTCCATCGACATCCAGCACACGACGCCGCGAAAATTCACCGTGATATCCGAGGAGACGATCATCCGTATGCTCAAGATGAGACGCGAAAATACGATTACCGAACTTGCGGAGTGTCTGGAGGGGATCGGGCCGGCCCAACCACAACGCGAACAGTTCGGCGTCTGGACGGTGACCGGACGGGAAGCGGTCGCATCTCGTGTCGACGAGTTCATCGCCGAGGCAGACGAGCAAATCGTCTACATGACCATCGATGAACTACTCACCGACGACCATCTCGATCAGCTTCAGGCCGCCAATGACCGGGGGGGGTAGACATCTATCTCGCGGGAATTTCAGACGAGGTCCAAGATCAGATTCAGGAAATGGTTCCGTCAGCCGAGCTGTTCGAAACCTTGTGGGAGTGGCAAGATACATCGGCCGGGAACCTGTTGATCACTGATGAAGAGACGGCACTCGTGAGTGCGCTTATGAACGGTTCCGACGGCGGTGATGAGATCAAAGAAACGGCAATCTGGGGCGCAGGCGATCGAAATAGCCTCGTCGTCGTCCTCCGAGCAATCTTTTCGTGGCGACTCGACGAAGAGCAAGCAGCCTGAACCCACAACGATATTCACTCGAAAAATCATAGTAAGTTTATGAGAGCCATTAGCATAGGCTGGCTATGAGTGAAGACGCCCAGGCGAGCGACGAGTGCAGGTCTGATTCAATCACTATTCACTTCTACAGAGCGTACGAACCGTTGAAACTAAGATCCTCTTTTTGATAAGTTTCCCAGTGCATGGAGGAATCGATGTTGTTTAGCGAGAATAATTCCTTGCTGCTTGATATTCAAACTCAAGGTCGTGGTCAGATCCCTGTGTAACCCAAAGAATCCCATCGACGTGATGCGATAACTCTGCGATCGTTTGCTTATCGTGTTCCGTATAATTGAGACCGAAGAATCCGATTCCGGTTCCGGTTCGCAATCCTGTAATTCGTTGTAGAACTCGACAGACTCGTTTTGACGGTGAACTGCGAAGCAACGGCGTGAGTGAGCGAATAACAAGATGGCGAGTCTCTGTAGTAGGAAGCTTACTTTCGGTTAAATCTGAAAGTGCAATCACGATTCGTTCGAGATCAGCTGATGATGGCGTATAGACCGTAGGTGAGTCTCTATAAAACGAAGACACGTACTGTCTTTCGGAGGTCGTATCAACAAGGCCGATCAGGGGGCGGTCCGTCGAACAGACTCTCTCATAAGCACTGCATGTTTGATCGGCACTTTCGATAGTAGTCACAACGAGAGCAGACTCACTATCGTGGCCATACTGACAAAGAGCCCGAAGTCCAAGCGCATAGTGAGATGGATCAACAGTCCCTGCAACGAGAACTGTTGATCCACTTCCTAGAGTCTCTGGAAACGAAGGAAGAGACATTGAACTGAGGTCTGCCGCTGCATGTGAGAAATCATTCATGGTTACTCAATTATCGCTCCAAGAGTGTGAATCGCTCATCACGTCCCTCAGTTTTGAGAGCGTTTCTTCTGGGTAGTACCGAGCACCACACTTCGGGCACTCAGCAACCACAACAGTTCCTTGCCAATTTGTTGGTATCTCTAACTCTGTTACGTGTGCGGTTTGCTCAACAAGCCTCGTGTCGCAGTCCGAACATGGGAGATCTGTTTCGTGAATCATGATCAGGAGAACGGCTTGGTCCCGCAGGAAGCACCATGTGAAGGGTGCGTGGCTGGGCATGCTATGAGCAATGCCCTATCACCACTTGTTGCAGTGGTGAACCGTGGCGAATAGAGAAAACACGGGACAAAGCCCTATATCCGGCAAAATTTGGAGGTGCATTCACAAATAAGTTTCGCTCAGTGAACTACCAGAAGAGTATATCTTGATATGGACACTGAGTGTAAACAGCTTCTCCCTATCCTTGAACAGCGAGAGAATCCCGCCGTTCACGGCGGGCGTGAATCGCGTCACTCGATTACGCAACCCACCGTCTACAGCAGCCCGAATGCCAAACAGAAGTTATTAGTACCAAAATAACGTACAAAGTATTGTGCGAACTGAAATCGATATGGAACGAGGGAGCGGCCTACACGAGCGGGTGAAAGAGTACGCTCGCGACAATGGCATCCGACATCCTCGTGCCTACGCTGAACTAATCGAGAAAGGATTAGACGCCAGTGACAACGATAACTAAGACGCTTCAAGCGACGTTCGCTCCACCGACAGCCCACAAGCAGTCGAAACTGAACGACCTACTCGAGACCTACCGTGACGGTCTGCAAGAGGCGTTCGACGCCGGAGCGAGTACCATGTCGGCGGTGAGCGATATCGTGACGCCCTACGACCTGCCGTATCAGGCCAAAGCAGCACTCTGCAACTACGTTCCGAAACTGCGGAAGACGTACAACGCCAAGGAGTTGGACGACGGCCACCCGATACGGCTCACGAATCAAGCTGCGGAGTTCGACCACTCCGACGAACGTGACTACGAGTTCACGTGGTGGGTCCCGCGTCCCGGTCGGGGAACGAACTTTTGGATTCCGCTCCGCATCAATCCCGAACAGGAGGACCTCTGGCACGCCCTCGTAACGGAGGACGCGAAAGCAGGTGAGATACGACTTCAGAACCACCGGAAGAACTGGGTGCTGCACGTCACCGTTGAGTACCTGGTCGAAGAACCAGCGACGGACGGTGACGCCACGCACATCGGCTTAGACATCGGAGAAACCGCCCTCATTACGGGCTGTGCCCTCAAGGACGGGTCTCCGACTGACCCGTTCGTGTGTAGCGGAAGCAGAGCGAAGCATCTCCGCAAAGAGATGCACACGACCCTGAAACGCCTCCAAGAGCGTAACGTATCCGAGTGGCGGATTGAAGACCGCTTCTCGCACTACCAGAACGCGCTCACCGACATCGTGGAAAAAGCGTCTCGACAGACCGTCGAGTACGCCAAACAGTTCGAGAACCCGATGTTGGTGATGGAGGACTTGACGTACATCCGTGAGCGTCTCGACTACGGGAAGTACATGAACCGTCGCCTTCACTCGTGGGCGTTCGCCCGACTGCAAGGGCGCATCGAGGACAAGGCGACAGAAGCAGGCATCTCAGTCGAGTACGTGAACCCGGCGTACACCTCGCAAACATGCCACTCGTGCCACCGTATCGGGCGGCGGGACTCCCAAGCCGAGTTCCAGTGTCCGCACGACGACTGCCACGTTTCGGCGTTTCAGGCCGACATCAACGCTTCCGCGAATATCGCGCGCCGGGTTGACCCGTGGGGAGAGAGCGTCCCGCTTGACAAGGCGGAGCGCGATGACTCACCACGGGACGGGAGCGGTTGTGACACCGCCACGACTCACTGTGAGCAGAGCGTATCAGCGCAGATGACGCTCACGGCCTACGAAGAGTCGAAACCCTCTGCCAGCGTTCACGAGACTAAGAGTCTCGTGCAGCCCGCCAGAACCGAAGGTTCTGGAGACGACGACTGACTGGTATTCCCCATGTATGGGAAGCCTCGCCGTTTACGGCGAGGAGGATGTCACGCTAGTCAGACGTTTCTAGATTGCACAGTGCATACGTTCGAAAATTGAATTGTTGGTAGAGTCTCGATCACACCAGACCCTGCTGAAGCCCTGAAAGCCGATTTTGAGAGGTCATACTGGGTATGGTTTACTCAGCGGATGGTAAACAGATGAAACCGTTCGCTAAAAATAGATCATCCTATATAAATGAATCTGAGCGTAACGACTTATACTCTATTTCATAATGTACTGGACAAATCCAAATTGTTAAGCCCATCGGCTGGTTACTTGTACATGAGATCAGGATATGGGCGTGGGAGGTTCACTCTCTATCCTCACAGGAATCGGCCCGATGAGGCCATTCGGCTGAGGGAATAGTCCGCGGCGTCAGACGCATACGTCTTCCTAGTGGACTCGGGTTCGCCATGCCCGAGGCGGACTAACTTTGTTGTTTCGCCTTTTTTCAACGAGAAATTGACGGTTCGAGGAGTCGATTCTAGATGAAAGCTTAGACCGAACACACGATAGCAACAGCACAATCAGCGTTGCGAATTACGTACTCGGCCCGGTGCCCGAAGAATGCTCGTTGAGAGACCGGACGAAGGCTCGCTCCCATGATGATTAGATCATCCTCGTTCTCACGGGCGAGCTCGACGATCTCGTCTTCCGGCTCCTGTTCTGAGACAATGACGCTTGTCGTAACTTCGGCACCGAGTTGTCGTCCGAGGTCAGCCTCGCCATCGACGATCTCCTCGCCGAGTTGTCGAGCCTGTTCAATGTCGGGCTCTTCGATAAACCGATCACTGACTTGTGATTTATTGACAACGTGGATGATCTCCACGAGCGCATTTTCAGTCTGGGCAATCGAAAATGCGACCTCGGCTGCGTGACGATTGTATTCGGCCCCGACCGTTGGGAGCAAGATTCGTGAGATCCCCTCTCGTTGGAGGACGACACCGTCAGGTTTGGCATTTGCATGGACAACCGTGACCGGGCATGGACTGTCTCGAATGATGCTGTCGATGAGGTCTCCGAATGGAGGATCGTTAGGCCGTGCACCTCGTTCTGCGCTTCCCAGAACGAGCATATCGTAGTCTTCACGAGCTTCTGAAAGAACCGTCTCTTTGAGACTGTCCGTTTCCTGTCGCAGCATCGTTCGAGCAGTTCGATCGCCAGATGGATCGAACTGTTCTTGCATTACGTTAAGACACTGGGTGCCCTCGTTGAGAAGCCCTGGATCATCGGTCTGTACTGACCTACTTGACGGATTTTCTGTATCTTGTCCTCTCTCTCCTGTCGAAGATATCTTCGAGAGCAACAATTGGCGAGTACGGGAACCAAGCGATTGTGACTGAGTTGATGGTGGTCCACTCGGCTGATCAATGTACATATGAGTGACGTCAATCTCGTGTTCGTGCGTAAGTGAACCGAGCATCTGTGCGGCGTATTGCGAGTCAATCCCGCAGCGAGTTGGAAGAAGGACTGTGGTCATCCGACCGAGGAAGCTCTCAGCTTCCTGTTCTTCACGCTCGAGGCGTGTTCGTTCTTCTTCCGACATCGGGACGTGCGGGAGACTCCACCGCAACAACGGCGGAGCCATGAGTGAGGTGACGACGGCTATCACTACAATAATACTATACATCTCGATCGTCAGAACACCAAGCCCGAGGCCGATCATCGCAACGATGATTTCCATGGCTCCTCGAGCGTTCAGTCCGGCACCCAGCGTTACCCCTTCCCAGTGGGACAACCCCGCGACTTTCGCCCCAACGTACGACCCGACGAATTTACCCGCAACTGCGATTCCTAATGCAGCTGTAGCGACGGCTAGTACGGTCGGATCTGCGAGCGTTCTTAAATCGACGCGAAGCCCCGCAGTGGCGAAGAAAATCGGTGCGAACACGCCAATCGTGATCATTTCGAACGTGTGTTCCGTCTCGTAGTCAAACCGTTTGACTTGTCCAACGAGAATGCCCACGACGAATGCTCCGAGTACCGCTTCGAGATGGAGGTAGTGCGTGAACGATCCAACCCCGAGTGAAAGCGCCATCAACGTTGTGAGCTTCGCCACTTGACCTCCGATCGTATCGTCCACGACGCGAATAATCCACGCAACAGCCCGCTGGCCGAGCGTTAGCCCGACCCCGAGAAAGACTGCGAGGTAGAGGATCGTCAGTGCGGTTTCACCGAGTTCAATTTGTCCTGTTCTAGCGAGTCCCGCAACGAGTGCGAGTAGAATCCATCCAACGGTGTCGTTGATCATCCCCACAGCGAGTGAGATCTGGCCGAAGTCACGACGGATTGCACCCATATCCATCAGAATCTTCGCAATGACTGGAATCGCAGAGATGCTGAGTGCTGTGCCGACAAAGAGACTGAAGACAAGTCGCTGACCGGGTCCGGCGATGAACCGATCAGGAAGATACCAGGCGAAGGCGAATCCCATCACGAACGGAACGACAATGCTCGCAACCGAGATGATCGTCGCATCCACGCCTCGACTGATAATGAGATCGAGATCGGTTTCCAATCCAGTAAGGATGATGAGCATAAGGAGCCCCAGCCACGAAACGACTTCTATGAGATGAAACTGCGGATCGATCGGCGTCTCGGGAGAGAAGACGGAACGGAAGACGATTGAGGTGGCGTCAATTACCGATGGACCGAGCAAGATGCCGGCAGAGAGTTCACCAACGACAGCAGGCAAATCAAAATATTTCGCAACTTCGCCCAATCCCCGAGCAACAACGAGAAGCACAGTGAGCATGAGAAATAGCCAAAGCAGCTGCTCGTGAGCGATTGGCTCAATGACCTCGGCTTCCGTATTTTGAATGAGGATCATGAATCAGTCTGCGCCTTGGAAATCCAGTAAGTCTCGACCCGCGTAGTCAACTGGACCGAATCCGCGGCCGTTTCACCTCGAAGACGAAATGTCTCTCCTTGTGTAGTCACGGTATTGGAGCCTGTTGTGCAGGCAAAAATAAAGGCTGTGGTTGTGTTTGCCCCTACATAGATAATCGTGTTCAATAATATGGCCATTAAAGGAAATACCCATACGTGTATCAGAGTAATATTGGACATAAGTAAAAATTTCACATTCACCAGTTCGTGTCAATTTTAGATGGTATCTAACCTCGTGTACGGTGTGTAGCTCTAATAAGAGTCAATAGTCCGGACATTTCGTCGTCTCAGTGGTCTAAATTGTTGTTGGGTAAGTACCTCCACGGCCGTTCGTCACGAAATAACCTTCAGGAATGCGTTAAACAAGGTGCTGAGTGGTGAGCAACTGGTCATCGCGGACGGAGTAAAGCTACGGACAACGGGAGCTGGTCACTCAGAAGTCAATATTGAGCGCATCGGTGCTGCGATGTTCTCTAATATTGTAGGGAGATACGGCCATCGAAAATCCGCCAATCGTAACAGGTCACCAAGTCGATCCGCACACGATACGCACGCCAGGGGATTCCGAAATAACAACTGGTATCTCGGGTCTGCGGTATCAGATAAATATGGAAGAAGACCGTCTAGATGTCGAGCTTGATTTCGGTGAGGACGAACTGATTCCCGCGATTGCACAGGACATCGAAACAGGCGACGTCTTGATGCTCGCGTACGTTTCCCCGAAAGCGCTCGCCGCAACCCAGAGCACGGGGCTCGCTCACTATTACTCTCGAAGTCGTGACGAACTCTGGCAGAAGGGCGGCTCCAGCGGGCACGTCCAAGAGGTCAAAGAGATCCGCGTCGACTGTGATGGTGATGCACTGCTCTACCGAATCAATCAGGAAGGCGGGGCGTGTCACACAGGCTATCGGTCCTGTTTCTATCGGACGATCGAAGGCGAGACCGTCAGTGAAAAGGTATTTGATCCGGACGAGGTCTACGAGTAGCGGAAATAGTGTCTAAACAATAGCGGGAGGCGGGATTGAACCACTGATACCCTGTTGGCTAATTTGATACTAGTGAGGCCTCGATAACATATCTTGGCGAGTTTGTTTTGAGTGATCCGACACGGCCAATACGGTTACGTTCACTGAGAACAATTCTCTCATAGCGCGGGGGAGGGGGTTTGTCGTTGCCAACGTCGCCCTCATAGCCAACCAGCTACCACATCATTGTTTCCTCCGCGCTATGCCTATCCACGCTAACTTCATGACTTGCTCATGGCTCAAATTGGCCAAACTAGACACTGTCACTCGGCCTTGTTTAGACGGTCGGCTTCAGGAAGCGTGGCGCCTCTGGATCTAGTATCGGCGTGCTAGTAGCTCCAAGGAAATACCAAATCTACTAGGAAGTAAAGCGGGATGTATTCGGTGTGCAAACCAAGATAGCTCGCTTCACGGAGACAGTCGTATCGCTTGCTCAAAAAGCCGTCGCTGGCGATCCCGGCCCAGCCTATCGATCGGGCAAGGACGGGTACGCTGACTGGGTAGTTCTGGCCGTTCAGGGGCTGAAAGAGTATCTCGGACAGGTCTATAGGAAGCTGCTGGATGTGCTCAAAGAGATGCCGAGAGTGACGAAATCATTGGGTTTGACGCCTGAAACGGTCCCACACTTCTCGACGGTGTGTACGCGAAAACAAGAGATCCCGATGAAGCGGTGGCGAGCAATTCTTGATTCTTCTATTGAATTGTATGATCTTGGTGATGTCCAGGCGATCGACGCAACCGATGTTGATCACGTCCAGGCCAGCCAGCATTACGCCAAGCGGACGGAGTATACGTTTGAAGCGGTGAAAACGTCGGTGCTCATTGATTGTGAGACCAGTGCGATTCTCGATAGACACTGCTCGATGAAACAACCGCACGATACACAGATCGGGTGGCAAGTGCTGGTGCGGAATCTCGACGAGTTAACGGCTGTCGCTGCTGATAAAGGCTACGACTGGGAGAATCTTCGCACGAAGTTGCGTTCGGAAGGTGTCACACCGTTGATTCCGCAGCGAGCTCCCGGGATGCGGGGATGGGCGAGAGATGTACTCATCTATGATCGGGTGTATCACCTACGTTCGAACTCTGAATCGGTGTTTTTCGAGCTGCGTCGTCGCTACGGCGAGACGCCCTGGTCGCGAACCCGGTTCGGTAAATTCCGCGAACTGGTCATGAAATCCGCGGTTCGAAACATCGAACGCGCCATCGAGGATTCAACCCGATGAATTCAGGCGTCTAAACAGGGCCCAGAGGCTGTATTCATCAAGGAGAGATTCTTTCTTTCATCTTCATTACGGCGAATCAGTCATTGCGTAGAGGTGCGTAGTGAGCAATAGCTTCACTAGGACTGCTGTCTAAGAAAGAAGGTTTCATCAGAGTCTTGTGAACGTAATCGCTGAACGACATCGTTATCTATGCCCCATGCTTGGATACTGTGAGCGTTCCGAGCGTGATCACCGCCCTGACGCCTCTATCCATCATGGAAGCCAATCACCCCTCAACATCCTCCACTGACGCATCGGCCACATTCGAACACGAACTCAAGGACCTGATCATCTCGGCGTATGGCCGTGGAGCCGCCGTTGAAGATACGTGGGAGTTTCCCGGACCTGTTTCCGATGCCCCGAATTGGCGAGTCACGATCGAAAAAGTACCGCCCGCTGAGCGGACATACGATCCATCACTGCTCGAAGAGTGATCAGGAAATTGAATAGATAACCCGAGCCGATCGACAGCATATACAGTATATTAGTTTTCTAGCACTTTAAGAGAACAAGAAGATATATGAGGGTTCCTAATGCACGTAGTGCCAGACGTACTCTGCTGAAGTTGGCGCACGATGATGTGTTGGATAAAACGCCGTGTAGGTACAGTACCAGCAGATAACCATGACAGCACTAACCAGAGACCCGAACCAGCCCGACGATGAGCGCCGCGATATCACCCCGACGCAGCTGTTTACGGCCTTTTCCCACGACCGTCGACAGCACGTAGTGGCATATCTAGCGCAAAAACCGGCGGCCATCCCGATCGGCGATCTGGCCGAGTACATCGCGATTCAAGAAGGCGAGCCGACGAACGAACGGTACGAGCGTGTTCTCACCGACTTGGCGCACTGTCACCTGCCGCACCTCCATGATGCGGGACTCGTTCGATACAGCACGGACGAGGAACAGGTGGAATTAGCGGTCGGGCGAACGGTAGTTGCGCCGTATCTGGAACTCAGCGGTCACGCTAACGCATAGACGACTGTCCAAGGGTTTTCGCGAGACGTTCCGGTGTGGTGACGATAGTAGAATGCAAATTCGTTCACTACAACGCCTATACTGAGCGACCACCTTCACAAATTGAACCAGATATCATGCGACATTCGCGCTTTGTATCTTGCATCATCCGAATCATCTGCCGAGAATCTGTCAGAGAGAGCCTGCTGAATACAGAAGATTGATCTATCAAACGTTGGGAGAGCCCGGTGTTCGGCGTAACATCAGTCGCCGTGAGTGCATCGTCGTCTTCGTTATTTCACCCCTCGTCGAGTGTTCCCTCAGTTGCCTCTTTGGCGTCATCGAGGGTCGTGTCGACGATGACCTCGCTCATCTCACCCATCCAGTGGAACGTTCGTTGGGCCTGAAATCCGAGCTCCTCAAACGTCGCCTCAGCCTCATCGTATTCGTCCTCAGATATTTCGACCAGGTGGATCAACGGACGACCGGGTAGCACTCGCGGGTTCGCCAGAATGCCGATCAGCAGGCCCATAAATGGTGCCTCAACAGCGTGCTCCTCCTGCGCAAAGTGATCTGAGATAACGCAAATTGTCTCGCCTTCGCTCACGATCGGGTGTGGCCCCCACTTCATATCCACCAGGCCGCCGGTATCCGCGCGAAGCCATTCCTTCTCACCGTCGCTCTGGAGCACCTTCCCGAACTCAGGTGCGTCTGGGTCGGTCTCCGGCAAAAGGTCGTACTCTGCCATGACATTCTCGACACCGTCAATCGCCCGTTCGATCAATACGGGCTGGAATCGATTCGCCTCCCCCATCTCGATCGTGGCCATCGAGATGCCGTCTTCGGTTGCTTCTCGTCGTAACGCGCCCTCATTGCCCGCGCCGGACAACACCAATTCGATGCCGAATGCGTTGACGAGACGCTCGACGCCGTCGTCGTCCATGTCCGCTCGAGCGTGCATTAGTGCCAGTTTGTTCCGCGTCGACGCGTGGAAGTCGAGTCCGATGTCGCACCGACTGACGAATTGATCGTAGATTATCTTCGCCATCCGTGACGCCTCTGACCCGTCGGAGAGGCCCGGAAACGAACGGTTCAAATCTCGATCATATATCGGCAGGTACCGTTCTTCGGCCTGGTAGCCCGGCACATTTACCACGTGGATGCAGACGAGCGTGCCATGGAGCTCAGTTGGCTCATACCGGTTCGCCATCCGCTGGAGGACCTTCACACCGTTTATTTCGTCGCCATGGACCGCGGCAGTGAGTAAGAGCCGCGGTCCAGACCGTTCGCCGTTGATGATCGTTACCGGCATTTTGATGGGCTGGCCCAGATAGTTCTCCCCTACGGCGTACTCAAAATGTTGTTTCTCTCCCGCTCGACATCGACGCGTCTCTTTCGATCCGTCAGCTGAGTCGAAGATGAACGCGCCCTGATCGGTGTTACTGGACGGCACTGTTATACCTAAACGATCTGAGACAGCCAGAAGTACGTTCGCCCTGCGATTACACGAGAAACTAGATCTAGATGACAACACGGTCGGCTAACACTTCAGATAGATTCGCGATTGAAGGATGTCCACGTGGACTACGGATAGTCGTGAAGGCTCAGATCATCAGCAACTTCTCGGGAGTTTCTGTTCAAACCCGTTCCATCATACATAATTTTTGTGGAGCTATTGCTCACTACAGTTGTGTATGGATTACTTAGGTATCCCTGTCAGAAGGAGAACTGTCAGTCGGACCGTATTCGGGCTACGTTGCGTTCCAAGAACTCGAAAAGAGCCATCAATAGGTGAGCTAGGCGCGAGTGCGGACGTGGTCTGGTGCGTCGGCTTTCCCGTTCGCGTATGCGTTGTAGGCCGAAAGGGCAGCGACAGCCAGGCCGGAGAGTGTGGTCCCGGTTGCAAGTTCGTTGCTCCCCATCTCCATGACGTATGGGACGATCGCTGTCCAAAGGCCGAGCAAGACAGTCAGCGATGCAACGGCGACACTTGCCAATCGGTCCTTCGACAGTCGGTAGAAGTTGTACCCGGCAAGCAGAAAGATACCTGTTCCGACGAGCGTATCGTTCCAGGTCGCTGCGTCTGTCGACTCAAAGATAAACGGCGAGGCGACGAGGTATAACCCGATCAGGGCGACAAGGGCGCTCAACCACTGCATCACGTCCGTATTCAGCGTCTCTCTGTTCCGGGCTGACCCAGCGTCGGAGTCCATTCCGGTGTCGGTCGGTGTATTGCTCATGATTTTTCCTCGCCGCTCGTACCCCTCATATGCGGAAAACGATGGTGCCTGCACCCGTCGGGAAGGTCGGATGCAGCTTTGTTCGTTTGGTGGTCACCATATCACTGTACTTACCGCAGACGGTACCAAACCGATCATGTTCAAAGGATTTCAACAGAGCCACGGATTCCTGTTTCTGGAGATCATTAGGCGGGGACAAAGCGTTGGGATGGCTAGCCTTTTCGTCGTATTCGTAGCCCTTCTAATCGAGGTCTGGTTCGAATTAAAGAATTTCGAACCCAATCGTGACTGATCCAAATCGGTACTCGGCATTGCACTCACCTCTTGGGAATAGTGTCTAACAAATAGGGACATTTCCTTCTAAAGGACTTTCGCGGTATGCAGGAACAGGCTTGAATATGCATGGTCGAGTGGTACTCCTATGTCTCGAGAGATAGGTGGTGAGAACCGTGTGGTCGCTATCTGTACTGAGTGCGGAACAGCCCACGCAGCAGTAGTCTGTGCAAACAATAGAATTCGACCGATCGGTACAGACGACTGTCCCTGCGGCAGCCAGAATTTTAAAATAATGGATTGATCAGTACCGCCCATACAGTGAGCACTATAGCTTAGACTTAGAGCGTGTTGTCATTCACGCGAAGCCACCCACGCCTGTCTTTCCAATCGAGAATTGAGAATTATTCGTGCTCATTCTCGGAGGTCGCAATCTTTTGCGTTCGGGCAAGACATGATATTTTAGGCCGTACAGTGGACATTGAGGATAGTTTGTGTGGCTGTATCAACGAGCGCAGTCAGTTAGTCAATCTTAGTCGATCCTCGATCCGCCGAAACGCCAAATCACGAAGGCGCTCGAAACTCACGAACGCGAATTTCGTGGCGAACCAGTCAATTCATTAGCCAAAACTACGAACGCTCAGACGGTTTCGTCCGAACAAGACACACTGCCGTCAGTGGCACCATCGACCTCCCGTATCGATTCGCTTGACTCGGGAATCCTCGTCCTTCAGGGCAGAGAGGATGTCAAACCGTAGATCTGATTCCATCGCTGGAATCCAAGACTCATCAATTGTTGATCCGATTGATGAACGACTACGAGTCAGACCGGTAGAGAACAAAACACCAATTAGACGACGGCGCGAAGCCGAACGGACCTAAACGAGCGAGTCCATACCCATTTAGTCCACCGCTGGATCATCGATATCTCTTTCGTGGACCCGTACCGTCGAAATTCGGGCCCCTCGATGCTCGTTACCTCAACGACGTGACCGGCGACCTCGACGCGGTCGCCAGGTTCTGGTGCGCGGTTGAGTTGTTCGAGTACCAGTCCACCGATCGTTTCGACCGCCTCGCTTTCGAAGTCCCCAGCGAGGGTCTCATTCACTTTCGACAATTGGACTCCGCCGTCAATGTCGTACCCCTCATCGTCGCGCCGCCGTATCGACGGTTCGCGCTTATCGAGATCAAACCCGTCTCGAAGGTCTCCAACGAGGGCCTCAACGACGTCTTCAACCGTTGCAATCCCCTCGAATGCTCCCCACTCGTCGATGACTGCGGCCATCTGCTGTCGATCCTCCCTGAACTGTAACAGGAGATCGCTAATTGCCATCGTCTCCGGGACGATGCGAATCTCGCGGACGAGGTCACCAACTCTCTCGGCATCCCCACCGGTCACCTCTGCTCGCAGCACGTCCTTGACATCGACGAATCCAACTACTTGATTACCGTCGTTGGCCTCGAGAACCGGATAGCGCGTGTGTCCGGCCTCTAAGACGATCGAATGCAGTTCGGATAGTGTGGCATCCGCCGGAACGCTCACCACGTCCGGTCGTGGGACCATGACCTCCCGCACCACGATATCGTCAAGGTCGAAGACGCGCTCGATCATCGTCACTTCTGCCACGTCAATGCCCCCTCCCTCACCGGATTGTGTTAGTACTCGAAGGAGCTCCCGCTCACCGAGTGTCTCATCGGTTTCGGAAGCGGGCGGCACACCGAGCGACCGCGTGAACGCGTTGGCCGCCCCGTTGAAGACGACAATGCCCGGATAGAGTAGGTAATAGAAGGCCTTCATTGGCGGGGCGAGGAACAGCGAGAGTCGCTCGGTCTGGGCGATTGCGAGTGTCTTCGGGGCGAGTTCACCGAAGACGACGTGGAGAAATGTGATGATGCTAAAGCCGATTGCGAACGCGACGAGATGGATGAGAGCCGCCGGGAGAACCGATTCTAGAATGGGCTCGATGAGCGCCGCCACTGCGGGTTCGCCGACCCATCCCAACCCGAGCGAGGCGATGGTGATGCCGAGTTGTGTCGTGGCGAGGTAGTTGTCGAGATTCGTCATCACCTCCTGGAGCGTCCCCGAGCCGGGCCGCCCCTCCTCGACGAGCTGGTCGACCGATGTCCCCCGAATTCGAACGAAGGCGAACTCTGCAGCGACAAAAAAGCCGTTTAATACCACGAGAATCAGCGCTAAGACGAGTTGTGCCGCCGAGAGCGCAACGTCTACCATCGATACTCCCAGAAAGTACTGCCGTTCAATTGTGGTGTGTCCATAGCTATACATCTCTCCCCAATGACTAAAATCCTCTAAGTGGTTCGCGGGTGACCGACTGCTGTCAATGTAGTTATCGGTCTGTCTCTTTCCAATCGTCCGGGTCCCCTTCACGGAATTCACCCTTGGCATGGCGTTCACGGGGCCAGAAGGTGACGCCCAGCAGTACAACGTAGAACACGCCCACAACGGCAACCACAGCAATCCCGGGGAGACGGGCGATTCCAGCGGTTGTCAGCCAGTCCTGGCGCGGCGCGAACGCTGTAATCCTGAAGACCCACGCGACCAGTAGGACACTGAGCAGAGCAAGGTACACACGCCGGAGCCGGTTTGTGAGTGCTTCGTAGAACGAGACTTTCAGCGTCGGCCGGCGATAGTCCCTGCTCAGTTCCGCTCGCCAGTCGTGGCTTTCAGTGCCTTGGGACGGATCGAGGGCGTTTGCGAACAGGTTCTCCTGGATGACTCGAGCGCGAGAGCGAAAGACGTCGTAGTCCCGGTACCGCCGTGCTTCGATGCCCAGAAAGACGGTGACGACGACGATCCCGATCAGCACGATATAGTGTGGGTTATCGGTACTCGAAAACGCCCACGTCAAAATTGCTGCCATCAGCGTCACCGCCCACGTCGTCGTCTCGTCGAGGCGCTGGCGCCACGTCCCCACTCGGTCGATCTCTCCGCGGTAGGCGTGGGCCATCACCGAACCGAGTCCCGTGCTGTCGTCAACCATTTCGCGGCCGATCTCCCGTTGGTCGGGTGCTGTTGGGTCGAACTCGTCGCTATTCGAATCGGTCATAGAGGAGAGACATCTCCTCGCTCCATAAGCAGTTATGGTGACTGCGTAATCTGAGTGTCATGTACTGGAGAACATCGGACAGTACGCATCTGTATGTATCGGTTGTTCCGGCCAGAGATTGTGAAACAAACGAATCTGCTGTGCTGCCTCCATTCTCTGTATTCTGCTCTGTAGGATCACTAGGCTGCGCCGGTTTTGGATCAATTGGAGGTGGTTAGTTGCGATGTGATATGGGTGAAATTTCCCGGATGCTAATGGCTGGATGAACAGATTCCTGTAAAATCAAGAGACTGCAGTGGATTCCAGATACTAGCCAAGTGGTTGACTGCTCTCCGATGGTATTAGGCTAATCACAGCCTCGTCTAGGATCCTACAGAGCACTGTATTCAGCACGCTATTTCTATCACCTTCAAAGGGTTTCAACAGAGCCGGCCAAACGATGATTCAGGCGCTCGTCGACGAGTGGGACGACGCCGGCGACATCCCGCTTGAGGATCCAGTGGCACTCCAGCAAGCGGATGGGATTGGCCCGTCGAGTGCCTCAAGGATCGTGAGGCGGCCGTGGCGAACAGGCTGATCGAGCGTCCAGAACGAGTGATGAATGACGATGAGTGAGTTGATCGACATCGAGTTCAAGACCGTCGACGGGCCGCTGGGTAACGGCATCGAGACCGCGCTCAAGGCCACGGAGAACTACGAATTCTGCGGTGAGCAGGTCGGACGCGAGACGCGCCTCGAAATTCTCGAAGACGGCGGCGTGCATCTCGTCCAGCGCGTCGAAGCACAGAATATCTACGACAGCCTGACGCTCTCGAGCGGCGTCCTTGAGCGGCTGATGCAGGAGGTGGACGATGGCGAGTAACGCCTCGAACGTTATTGATCACTCTGGATATTTCCAGCCGATCGAGAAACCATGGGGTGGGAGAGGGTTTTTCGGCGATGCCTCAGTACGTCACTGGAGAGCCGTTGGATCGTATGCAGGATGCCACGGCAGGTCTCCAGGACAGGTGATGATACCAGCCCGAATCCGTATAAACTCACACCACTGTGCCAATTATTACCACACCCTCACCCAAAGTTCTGTATTCAGCGAACAGTAGGTGCGGGATCTGAACTGGGCGGTGACGATGGCGAGTAATCACAGTGCGGGCGCGTGGGTCATGCAGCGGTGGTCGAAAACAGGGTTACTGGAAATCGCCGAGTTCCTCGGGCTCCCACCGGGACGCGAGTTCTTCGGCCAATTCAGTCGGCCGGTGATCGAATAACAGGTGGTGTTCGAGCTCTTCGTCGTCGTCGACCGATTGGTTACACAGCAAGCAGAGCGGCTCGGAGATGACTGCCATGCAGTAGATACGCCTCGTCAGGGCAAAAGGATCTCGCCGAGATACGTCGATTCGAGATCGTCTCACGGACTCTTTGGGGTGAACGCGATGTCTGAACAGGACCCGCTCTCAGACCTCGAGATCCGGGAACAGTCACTCGCACACGTCCGCGACGTGCTGGCGTCACCCCAGAAGGTGCCGGCCGCCGGCCTGGACCAGCCGAAACACGAGACGGCCACTGACCTCGTCGACGGGGCGACGTCGCTCGAGCGCCAGCTCGCCAACGAGGCCGAACAGATGTGAGGTGGTGATGGCGAGTAACGGGGCCTCGAGCGAGGTTATTCAGGGTTGCCATGTTCCTCCGATTCCCACAGAGTGGCGAGTTCTTCGGCCAATTCAGGCGGCTGGTGTTCGTTCAGTAGGTGTTGTTGAACGTCTTCGCCGGAGTCCATCGTGTCATTACACAGATGGCAAAATGCGTCGGATTGTGATGCCATATCGTAATAACACGATAACGAGGGAAAAGGCCCTCGCTGGAAGCCGGTATGTCGGTCTGGCCCTCGGGTATCTCACAGCTGATTCGAGTGCCCGACGTGTGACAAGCGTCGACTCGTGGCTGAACCTGCTTCTACGTGCTGAAATCGAGGTGTGAAAGTGCGAGCGAGCGGCCCTTGAATACGACGGGCGAACTATATTGACCTCTGGTAGCATGTCTAGTGGTGGCTTGACCCCTAAGGCCCAGGGTACGCAGGCCAGTTTGCATGGCGCCGCTTAGGCGTCGCAACCCCATGGCGGCCACCTTCACCCGGGTGGCCGTCTTCCCTACCGATTCACGTACCTGAACCTTCGAGCTACGCCACGAAACGCCTGTATTTACTTGTGTGGTTCTTCGCACCGGTGCCAGCCTTTCTCGTCGATATGGTGGAGGAGGTACTCGGTTTCGGCCTTCTTCAAAATGAGGTACTCCTTCCCGACACCAGGTGTATCCAGCGTCATTACGCTATCAAACGCGTCTTTCGATTGTAGGTCTTGAAACTCGTCGAAGGAAAGCGGTCGGTCCGGGAGGACGTCTTATAGCGCCATAGGAGGAGACTTGAGTCAATGTACTTGAGTGTTCGTTGACTCTGACGGTTGTCTCGACTTCCCCTGAATACGACGGGCCAACAACCTTGTTACTCACTGGTGGAGGTCAGCCCGGTCTGATACCCTCCCGTGCCAGAGGTACAGACCGTTAGGCATCGAAGCGGACGAAAATCGCACCACCATAACCCGGCCACTCCCCCAGGTGGCCGTCCTCTGTCACTGATCCACGTACCGGAACCCTCGAGCCACCGGCTTACTCGTACAGTTTCCCGAGGAGATACACGGTACCCCCATCACGAAAATGGCGGGAAGCCAACCGAATATGTAGGTGACCGGCCGGTTTGACCGGCTGTGTTGAATCACTAGGTGGTGTCGAGATAGGTTAGTAAATAAAGGAGTTGAAGCGGGAGGCTGCGAGTGTTCATGACACAAATCTCCGCTTTATGGGGGACGTGGATCACGTGAGGCGAGCTCGGAGATCGTGTCCCCACGTTCGACGGTAGCGGGAATCTCGAGTTCGGTACGCCGGGGTGCAATGTAATATAGTACGTAACTTCATTATAAGGATATTTCAAGTAGTGTTACAGCCAGCGGGGCAGATGGATCAGGCTTGTCTTAACCAACAAAACTATTGGATAGTCGTTCTATGTTGGTTAACACGAGAGTTGCCGATGTCCTACGAACCACCGGCCCCACCGGCAAACCTCCCGACGGAGATAGTCAACACCCTCAACGAGTCTACTCCGGAGCGCCTCCGGAACATTGCCCGCTACGCCGAAGAGCTGGCCGAACACAAGGAGCGCAAGGCTCGTCTCGAGGAAAAATCGGACGAGGACGACATCAAGGGGGCGGCCCGACGATCTTCCGGACGATGTCCCCGCAAAGGCGACGATCACGATCAAGGAAATCAACGACAACCGCTACTACTACTGACAGTGGCGAGAGGGGAATCAGATCAAGTCCAAATACAAGGGACCGGTCAACTCCGACAAGTAGAGCGGATAACTGTCCTGATCGTAGGATTAACACACCCTGTATGCGAGATGATTTTGCACTCAGTAGAGGAACACCCCCACGTGAGAGATGAATTGACTGATAGGATGAACGGGACCCCTCGTTTGCGAAATAAAAGGAGAGTCAATCAGTGCTCGGGACGGGGAGCGGTTTCGTAGCGTTTGATGGCGTCGGTCTTCTCCACTCGATCGTAGATCTCTCGGAGGGTCTCCTGCGCTCGGAGGAACTTGTGCTCCTCGAGGAACTGCCGACCACTCTCACTGATCCCGTAGAACTTGTACGGGAGGTCGTTCTGCCGACGGTCCCCTGGCAGGAGTACTTCCTCGACGATGCCGGCGTCGAAGAGGTGCTGGAGGTGCTGACGAATCGTCGTCTGGCTCTTGCTCGGGTTAACGTAGTCGAGTTCCTTCAGTGTCGTCAGTTCCGACGGATGACCGAAGATGTCCTGGAGAAGCGCGAATCGCGTCTCCTGAGTGACGACGTTGAGCCGCTCCCGTACGGACTCCAGGTCACTTGGCGGGTGATCGGACGTACTCATTACCTCGTTGTTCGAGTGGTGCGTGCAAAAGCGTTCGCTTAAATGCGAATTGGTCTGAAGCGATACGGTCGCCGATGCGTTCGCTGCATTAAAGCAGGGTACGGGAGAATTCCCGACTATATGAGTGAGGAACCGGTCACTGTCGACGGACTTGCCGAGAAAGCGGACGAGTATCTTCACGAGGCCTCACTCACGCCGGAGGAGTACGAAGCGCTCAAACAGAGTGTTACAGAGCTCACGCCGATATTCTCAGCTGAAAATTCGTACTTTGTCCTCGGCAGCTACGGGAAACCCGAAATCCGTCGTCTCCAGATTGTGAAGGACCGTCTCAACCGTCAGCCCGGTGCGTACGCGTTCCTGATGGTCGATATCCGAAGCGAGTGGACGAACACCTACCTCAAATTCCGGCTGCTCGCCGATTACACGGACGTCATCGTTGACGTCGCCGAACACGCTCAGGGCGGCTTTCTCGTCGAACAGGGCACTTCACTGCCCTCGAGGGGTAATTCGCGAAGACACACGTGTTCAAACGAGAGTACGACACAATAGATGTGAACACGCTCGACACGGGCATCGATACCAGCAACCCGTATAGCGGGATGCAGACGGCAATCTTCGAGATGCTCGATGATGGTGGGCGTCTCTGTCGGTGGACGATTGAGGATGATCTCGTCGAGTGTGCCGAGGACCTCTCGTGAGTGATCCGGAAAAACGATAGATAGAGGGCTCTGTTGAAATCCTTGGCCGATGATAGGTATCTGTGACCGTGCTGAATACAAAGCGCGAATGTTGCACGGGCTGAGGAAGGATTAACGCGGAAGGTCGAACGCTCAGTATAGATAATAGACATAACGCCAGTTCAGAAGAATAGAGAGTCTGACTTGTAACCCAGATAATCACACCAAGGATAAGTCACTGTAGCCTGTAGTGAAACCATGAACTATTCTGTAGAACATGAGTATCCGTTTCTATCCCCTCAATCAACTATCGAATGTACCGACTGTCAAAGTGAGGATGGGAAAGTGACTAAAGTAACATATGAGAGTGGGAAGATCTATTGGGCATTCGTTTGCGAGGACTGTATCAGAGAGTACGTTATGGATTCGAATATTGCTGAAATCGACCGTGTACGGCTATCGTGAGATCTGGTCTGTAAGCGTTCGTATGTAGCAATTGGTCTCTTCCTGAAACGGTGAAATAAATGGGCTGGCCGTACTGCATACACCCTCTGTGTCGCTCATGTCGTTTTTGAAAGGAGCCGGGCAATTCATTTGGTATGTCAGAGCTTAGGGCGCGTAGTTAGCACGGCGAGAGCGATCAAAGCGGATTGACGGAGTCCGTCGTCCCCACCATATTGTTCCATGGAAGGGTTTTACAATCAGCACGACATCGTTCGAGTCATGGCAACTGAGGCGACCTTTACCGTCCCATCCGATCAGTTCCCCCTCGGCACCATCTTCGCACAACTCCCGGACGTGACGGTCGAACTGGAGCGATTGATCCCGTCACAGGACGTGGTGATCCCCTACTTCTGGGTTCGAGGAACGGAAGTTGACGACATTGAGGAGGCGTTTGCTGCCCACCCGGGCGTGAGGGACATCCAGCTCGTCGATTCCATTGAGAACGAATATCTCCTGCGCGTCGAGTGGTCACTCGAGTACGACGACGTGCTGAGCGTGCTGACCGAGACCGGCGTTCCGCTCATCAAAGTAACCGGCACGAACCAGCAGTGGACGTTCGACATCCGCGGGGACACGCGAAGCGATCTTGCAATCTTTCAATCTCGCTGCCGAGAGTTAGAGATCCCGGTCACACTGACGAAACTGCACGCCCTGACGCCGGTCGAGACGGAAACCGAGGCAGCACTCACTGACAAGCAACAAGACACACTGGTGTTCGCCCACGAGCGTGGGTACTTCGAATCCCCGCGCGAAGTGACGATGGAAGAACTTGGCGACGAACTCGGCATCTCTCAGCAGGCCATCGCGTCTCGACTCCGCCGGGGGATCAAACACACCCTCGAGGGCACCCTTCCCGAAACAGTGGAGTCGAATCAAGAAAGTACGTAAAAACCCGTTGGATACCCAAAAATAGCGTTAACAGAAGTACCCGTTGGAGGGATAGTTATGCCAAGTGGAGAGAGCACACGGATAGCCGTCACATGTCTCGATTGCGGAACTGCCTATGCAGCGAGGCAATGGCCTGACGGCACGGCACAACCGATCGGGGCGAGAAACGGGTGTCAATGCGGATCAACCGAATTTCAGGCCGTCAAAAAGACGAGTACTACGGGTGTTAGTGACGACTGAGTTGACCGACGAGTGGGATACGCTAGGTTACTGAGCAGTCCGAGGAAAGACGCGAACCTGTTGTGGTGAATTTAACCTCTGAGTCGGTCACGTCGTTTCTGACAAGTACTGGGTAGCTCATTTAGTGTATGCTGAACTCAGGGCGCGAATGGGGCACGAGGTGAGAGTCAATCAATGAGGGGTAGTGATCGATCAATACAGGGGACACAAGGATCGTCCGTAATCGGAGAATCAAATCCTGATACAGAGAGAAGGTGAAGAGAGACACCACACCTTTTCTGGCTGACCGACGAAATACCAATCAACGAATGGACGACCGATTCAGTCAATGGCTGCTCCTCTCAGGGGATCGATTCAACGTCGCGACTGGGATACTCTTCACCATGGCTGTGGTGGTGCTTATCCCTCTCTTCTCCCAATTCGCCATCCGCAATCTCACGCCGTTGATCTATCTCGCGAGCGCGTTGATCGGGGGGAATATTACGCTCATCACCCTTGTGGTCGCGATCAACCAGGTGATTCTCTCCCAGGAACTGGAGTCACCGGGGTCGCTCCGAGACGAGATTGACCAATCAGCCGACTATCGGCAGGCAGCACTTGACCAGCCGGCACCACCGACCGATCCAGCCGACTTCCTGCAACAGCTCCTTCAGCAGACTCAAGAACGCGCCGGTTCGCTCGCGGAATTTCTCCCCGACTCGACCAGTGAACCGGATACCCACCTTACCGATGAGCTACCGGAGGAATGTGCCCAGATTAGCGAGCAACTCGGGACAGGATCGGATAAGCTCTCTTCGGTGATCGTTCCCCTCCTCGGTATCGAATACGCGACCCACATTCATGAATGTCATCAGCTTGAATCGGCTTACGAGGGGGGTGAGCATGAACAGTTACTCTCCACGCTCGATGCCTTGAGCGCGGATTTGAAGAATCTCGACATTGCTCGACAGTACTTTACGACCGCGTTCATGAAGGAAGAACTCGCGAAGCTCTCTCGCTCGCTCCTGTATGTCGGAGTGCTGGCTATTTCTCTCCCAGTCGCGTTACTCATCGAGCTTGCTACCTTTCCCACGGCGGCTACCCCTATGCCAACGGTATTCGTTTTCACTCTCCTGACGATTGTGGTTGGTCTCATCCCTCTTGCGCTCCTGATAGCGTTTATCCTCCGGGTAGCAACAGTGGCCCAGCATATTGCGTCAATCACCCCATTCATGACGTAGCAATAACCGCGATTGGGATCGATTTCGTCGCCGTACGGGAGGACGAGTTAGGTGTATCACGCTTACCAAGAGAGAAGACATCAGTTAGCTAATAGCATAGATTTCGATCAGTAAGCATGTGTAGTGAGCATTTGTTTCAATATAAAACACATATAAAGAATAGGATTTAAACAGAACCTTTCACTCAGCAACGGCAAAATTTCCTATAAAAATGTATGAAGAAGGGCTCTCGAGTACGTTTTGACTGATAGAATAACATAGGTCTAGCCAAGACGGTCAACTGCGCGGGGCGGGGGAGATCACCAACCCAGGTGTAGCTCATCCTCCAACCACCACCATCATTTCCCCGCGTTTGACACACTGACATCACCAACGTCTTCGGTCCTTGAGTCCGATTCTACTGTTAGTAGGTGTGGCGCCAGCACTCTGATTTACGCACTACTGGGCTCGACGACGTTGGCACACTCACACACCAGCTCGCGAACATCGTCAGCGGTGCCTGCATCGATCGAGGCGACGATCCCTTCAGTCTCGTCGATGACGAAGTGGAGCTCTGTCGCGTGTTCGAAAAACCGAGCGGTCGCAATCAAATCCCCGTGATTATACAGCGACTCCTGGTGGGGCGTATCGAGTGCTTCCAATCGGTTATCGCGAAACACACGTTGGAGTTGGCCGCAGTCGTAGGCTGACTCGACGTCTTCACGGGCATAGATAAACTCGCTGTTCTCCGGCGTGTAATAGCCAACACTGCGGAGTTCGTCGCCGAACTCCTCATCCAGATAATCGGTCAACTGGGCTGCCGTCTCTTGAACCATTACAGATAGATTGACTGTCGCTAATGATAATATTATAGGCCGACTCGAGCAGTCTCCCGTCACATCTTGTGGATCTCGAGCTTCGAGACCAAACTGATAGAGAGCCCTGAAATCAAAATTAGGACCAGAAGAGGAACCACGATCGAGAGTGACGTTCCCAAGAGTGGACCAAACGTTACCTCAGCATCCGCCAGTATCTCTCGAACGATATGCCGGCCGATGAAGTAGAACAGAATACCGAATCCAATCCCGAGTACAATGAAGATTGGCAAGAGGCGACGTTTCATATCCGAGGATCAAACGCTACACTATAGAACCCTGTGGCCACTCGCCAATGAAATGTCAACAAACCATGCCAGAGAGCCTCTCACTCGAGTGAATTGGGAAATATTGGCGTTTCCGCAGACTGTGCTGTAGTTTTTATACGGTCACGCGGCCAGTACCACCGATGGACTTCGAGACCACACCGGAAGAGGACTGGATGACGATCGTCGCCCTCGAGGAGTTTGCGGGCAGCGACGACGTCGACGAGACGATCGCTCGGCGAGCGCACTGGCTCGCGGTCGGCATAGGTGAGGCGTACGGACTCACTCCGACGGGGGCCGCTGCAAAACTCGAGGTCACGTTGAAGGTTCTGAGGATAGGCCGGATATAGATCAGATAGACATATTGTATAACTAATTGAAACAATTAAGTGCATGCCACTCCATATCGAGTGTATGTCAGGAAACGACAGAGGGTGGAATATTGTCTGGAAGAAGGCAAGGAAGGGATGGGTAGCAAAGCTGATGGGTGCATCGCGCTCTGAAGAATCGTCGCTCTACGCGGACATCGCTCTCGGCTTCGTAATGATGGCGGTAATCCTCAAGCTTCTCGGCGCTTGGTAGTGTCCGGCGTCCAGAGCGAGAAGTTCCGTACATACAGACTATTTTCCTCCGGCGATCCCCAGCTGCCGCCAAAATAGAAGTGCCAGTGCCACTCGTCGATGCTGAGGTCACTGTGATCCTCATCAAAAAGAGCAGGTCGTCGCAGTGGTAGGCCGGGTTGCCGTTGACCCAGCCCTCCATCACGCCGTCGGCCTCGCCAGGTGAGTTGGGCTCAATCCTGTAGTCGATGGTGATCCACTTGCCCTTTGCGCCGCCTCGGAACCAGGCGTCGTGCCACCCATACTCCTGCTCGTCGACGTCGTGCGTGCCGTCGTAGATTTGGATGGCGAGCGGATAGTCGTCCCCGCCCGTCTCGTCGTACGCGCCGCCGCTGCGGGGCAGGAAATCCGCCCGCTGAACCCCTCGCCGCGACATGGATCGCCGCCGGCGCCACAGTCGTCGTTGTGATGGACGAAGCCCGAGAACTTCGTGCCGCCGTTGGCTTCTTTGCTCACGGTAGCGAAGTCCTCCGGGACGTAGATCTGGCACCTGGCGTGGGCGACGTGCGGCTGGTAGCCGACGACGTCCTCGAGTTTGTGCCGCGCGTTCATGCCGAGGAATGCATCCTCGGCGTAATCGATCCGGACCACAGTGCCGATGCCGTCGGCTGGATCGTGGACCAGGTGGCCGTGCTCCTCAAGGCTGAGCTCGCCGAGCGCTGCACTCTGGAAGTCGGGCTGACGTCGTTGAGTTCGTAGACCGACGGGAAGCCGCCGCCCCCGTCTGGCTCCGGTTCTGGTTCGTCGACGACGTCGCGATCGCCTCGATCGCCGCGAGCGTCACTGTCGTCGGAAAGGTTGTCAAGCAATTCGTCGATGGCTGTCTGCACCGCTTCAAGTACGATTCTGAGTAGCATGGTCACTCGGAAGTTGTCAAGATAGTCGAGATTGTTTTCGCACTATACTACGCCGAACGTATTGTGTGTATGCATCTCAGCGTTGATCAGATATTCCCGGCTTCTGTGACGCCGCTGGAAAGGTCGTAATTCACCGCGTTGTTGCGACTAAAGAACCCGGTCACCGTCACGTCGTCAGAGTCGACCCGAAGGCCAACGCCGCCGTTTCCTTCCGCAACAGAATTGCCGATAGTGCCGGTCGTTGCGCTGTATAACGCAAACCCGCGACTCATCCCCTGGCAAAGCGTATCGGTGACTCGGAGGCGGGTCGCAGCCCCTTCGACCCCATACACATCGTTGCCGACAACATCGCAACCGTTAATGTGGATGTCATCTCCACCAAGCTCGACCCCGTTGCCCCCGTTAGACCGAATATCGCAGTCTGCAATCTCGACATCGTCGGGGCCTGAATAGAGGGCGACACCGTCCTGTCCATTGTTCTGGATCACACTATCCGAGACTGCACACCCGGTGACATTCGACAATCAAACCCCGTCGTTGGAATTGTTTTTGACAATCCCGGATGTGAATTTACACTCGACGGCGTTATCCATCATCACGCCGTTCTGCCCGTTCCCTCTTGAGGTGCTATTGGTGACGACCTCGTCTATCCCTTTGTCGATCTTAATCCCGTTCCAGTCGTTGTTGTAGAAGTGACAGCCGTCGAAAGCCAAGTCCTCGGCATGGCGTCCCGAAGCCGTCTCAACGTCAACGCCGTCGTTCACATCTGTACCGTTATTGGCGAAGAAATGTGAGTTGGCCACGGTGATCGACCGCCCCCCTGAGATCGCCATTCCGTGCCGGTTGTTGTCCCAACAGTAGATGGATTCGTAGGTGCAGTTGTGGCCGCCCACGTCCCCGCTCGCGCCGTTCACAGTGTCGCCAGTGTGGCATATCCCGTCGCCGTTATGGGACCGGGCTTCGACGTTTCTAACCGTCACCTCGTTTACGGAGAGGATTCTGAGGTTGTGAACTTGCCCGGGGCTCGAGGGACTGTTATTTGCCCGATTCCCGTCAAAGGTCAGATTCTCAATCGTGCACCCGTTCCCGGTAACGGACATCAGGGGAGTGGCGTCGGTTGATTCGCCGTCTCCCCACTTGATGACGGTGACACCACGACCGAAACCAGTGATGTGCAAGTTATCGACGGTTGCGCCGACATTTGTGGAGTTTCGTGGATTCCGGGCTCGAGGATAAATGCATCACCGGCTGAGACGTTATCCAATGCAGCATCGAGATCGTCACTGAGCTCGATAACTTGGACGCCAATTAGCTCACCTGTATATTGCATGCTTCTCTTGACAACGATTCGGTAGCTCGTCCAGTGTCTGCTGAATTCACAGCGCGAATGTTGCACGGGCTGAGGAAGGATCAACGCGGAAGGTCGAACGCTCGTATAGGGGACGTTTTGATCGGATAACAGAAGAGACTATCCGTCGTGCTTCTCGACGGCCACATACTCGTCAGAGAACACATTGATCTTGCAACTGTTATAGTTGAATGTCACCTTCCCAATGGTCAGGGTATCGTCAAAAATGTGGTCTAAGGCATCGAGATCAATGACCTCGTACAATGGGGGAGTGAGTTCTATAGGGCGAACGCCTTCCGCTTCGGCAACTGCTTCAACCACAGCCTGACTAACACACCTCTCCTCGGCTATTTCGGTCTGGATTTTGTTCACAACCCCTGTAGGCCAGCGCCCTTCTTGAACCTGTCGGAAGTTAAACAATTTCCAGAGGGGCTTAAACCAGTCTGGAAATCAACCATCGGGTTCCTCGTCTGCGAACTCTTTTCCAAAGTGATTGTATGGATTGGATCGTTCTTGTTTCATAATCTCCATCTGTTCGATATGTACACCGAGCTTGTCCAAGTCTTCGATGCTCTCCTCAAGGTCTTCTTGGGTGTGACCGACCAATTCTAATGACAAGTTCTCGGAATTTGTCAATAACTCACGGATGCTTACGACCCCGGAGACTTCCATAATGTCATCTAACAGTTCCTCTCGATCTGTAAGCGGGATCGTCGCAGTCACGAGCAGGTGATGGCCCAGCCCGGTTTCTCTGTACTTGACGATGGGATGGTAGCCGAGGATGACACCATGTTCTTCGAGGCGATTGATCCGGTTGGCGACTGTACTGGAGGAAACACCGACTTTCTCGCCAATCTCGGTAACCGTGTTTCCTCGGGCATCCTGTTGGAGCAGATAGAGGATTCCCTTATCGACGTTATCAATTTCGTCACTGGTCACTGGGCTATAGTACATATTTATAGGGAAAAGCTATTCGTTCACTCGAAAAGCTACACAGTGAGAAAACACAATTACCGATTAGCAGATATGTGTACATTCATTATGGTTACGTTCTCTGATTTATCTTAGTTTATTCCAATATTTTTTTGAAACGCCTTTATCCTGGGCCGTGATGACGTATGTGGTATGTCCTATACTAAGGCTGAGAAGACCGTTGCACGGTGCAGTAGTTGTGGTGAAATCCACACCGTCAAAATCAAGAGCGACGGATCGGTATTTCTTATCGGCATTGGATTACTAAACCAGTGTCCGTGTGGCGAGAGCAGTTTAGAGAGACTACACGTGGACCTTGACTCCCAAGTCGAGACCATGTCGAACTGATATCGCACACTTCTCTGCTACCGTGGGAGGGACCGTTCAGTTCGCATTCGTGTGTAGCGGTTGGTTCCGATCTGAGCGCGCGAAATAAACGGCGCCACTGTGCTGCATCCATCCTCTGTATCTCATACACCGCTACTGACCGCACTCCGATAGTTCGTCAAGGCTGTGCTGAATCCATAGCGCGAATGTTGCACGGACTGAGGAGGGATCAACGTGAAGGTCGAACGCTCAGTACAGGTAGTGCAGGTATCGAAGAACCATTCGACCTTTCCGATTGCTGTCGAAACAGTCTCCTACATATAGGATAACGTTACGGAGATGGTGGAGTCCATTCGTGTTCGGCGAGAACAATGCTTTCACTCTCGTCTCCGGCAGTCCATCGTAACTGGACTATTTCGCCCTTCACAAACTCTGATCGCGGTGTGGTTGCAGCAGTCCCAACTGCGATATCATCGCCGTTGCTGATTTTCTCGGTTGAGTGGTCAAATCCGACAAAACGAACGTCTACATCTCCGGTATACCCGGGTTCGAGTGTTCCTTCGGTCAAATCCAAAGTGTCACCACCTCTATGGTAGAAACCAACCATATCGCCTCCCTCACCAGTACCCGTACCCTGTTTCGTCTCCCAATCGATTTCAGGGTCTGAGGTACTGCCGATGCTTCCCAGACAACCGCTTATTCCAAGTAGTAGCCCACCGGTGAGCAAAGAGCGTCGTTTCATATGGCTACCATATTACGAAAATGTATAGTCTTTCTGTTGGGTTGGGTATGCTCAATTCGCACGTGTACTGAGACATTGGGTTCATCTATTCTTGACGTCAAAGAATCGGGAGTTCTCGGACTCAAAAGTGCAGTCCAAATAGGAGAATACCCTCCTACCAGGGCCGCCAGTACTACCTTGACGAAATAAGGCCGAGATCCCGGGCCGCGGCTCTCGCTCGACGAGAACGAGTCACCCTCCGCACCCATCGGTTCGACGCGCCGAGCGGCCACGTCAGTATCTGCCGCAAGCGCCAAGCGATCGTCGACTGGTACCTTCGACAAGCCGAGGCTGATCTCCCCGAACAAAGTGAGCGCTACGAGGCGAAACTCGGCCCCTCAGCCATCCCGATCGAGGTCGGAGAACTCGAGGGGAGCTAGGGCGAGTATCTCGACAGCACGATCCAGCTGAACTGGCGGTTGATCCTCGCGTCCATTCGGATTCAAGACTACGTGATCGTTCACGAGCTGGCTCACAGCGTCCATGACGATCACTCAGACGCGTTCTGGAATACGGTGGACCCGTTTCCCGGATTACAAAGATCGTTGTGAGTGGCTTCGCGTGAACGGCAACACGCTCGTGGTTTGAGTGCCATACACGCTCGATTACCCGTTCACTCATCAGAAGAGTTGGGAGGTACCACTGCTGCTCATAATCGACTTGAACCGGCCCTATCTCTCTCGACATTATGCTCGTTTCCCGGAGAAGAGCGCTTATTGTCCCTTCGGCGGCAGGTGAGCGGAGGTGAGCCAGAAGTCCTCGATCGCCCGGACGAGCTGATCGGACTCGTCTGCCGACGCTGGCTTTTGCAGATAGGCGTTCGCATGGAGTTCGTACGACTGGTAGATATCTTCCGGCGCATCCGAGGAAGTCAGTACGAGGATCGGAATCTGGCGAACGTGAGGAAGATTTTTGACTTCGGCGAGCAGCTCGGTTCCACTCGCATCGAGGAGGTGGAGATCAAGCAGGATGAGATCGGGTCGTGGCGCCTCGGTATAGTCGCCGCGTTGATTGACGAAATCCAACGCGTCAGCGCTGGTGGAGACAATCGTTATCGTGTTCGTATTCGCTGCCGCCTCGAGTGACTCAGTGAATCGCGAGACACTCTCGGAATCTGGTTCCACCACTAGAATATCATAGGCACGATCGTCTCGTCGAGTAGTATACGCACTCCCAGTCACTACGTCTACCAATGAATATTAACGGGATACCGATTCTTCCCAAATGTTTTGGCGGACTTTGTTGGAATCTTCATTTTCAGACATACTTTACATGAATCGCACGCTTACAACAACGTACGGACTGATCGTCGGATTTTTTCGAGGTCAGCTACTGTTCGTCGAGTCGTGCTGCAGACACGGCACATATTCAGCGTGCTCTGACCTTGACCATGGAGTCGCTAATCGACAGGTTCTGTGGAGTGTGTCTCTCAGACCCGGTCTATCAGTGTTCCCAACCATCGTTGCTTAGAAGATTCTTCCGCCCATTTGTAGTCTTTCGACATCTGAGATGTGAGAATCTGAGTGAAGTACGGAGTTAATCCCTATAGCAACCATTATTCAGTTACAGGAGAACAACGATGAGTCACATCACCCACACTGTTTCGACCGAAACAGCACTGCACCTCGTCGCCAATCAACACCGCCGGTCGGTTCTCGATAAGCTAATCGAAAGCGAGCGGAATTCCGTGGCAATTGACGCACTCATCGAACACATGTCGCCCGAAATTCTCCCAGAGTCAACTGAAGCGATCCCCTCCGACCGACTCCGTCTCGATCTGTATCACAACCATCTCCCGAAACTGGAAGACGCCGGCCTCGTCGAGTACGACAATCGAACGGAAACGGTTCACTATCATCCGAACGACCGTGTCGAAAAACTGCACCAGTTCGTCACTACTGAACTCGAGTAGTCTGCTCACCGACTGGCTCGAGGCGGATTCGAGCGTGCCGCTTTGAGGGGGGCTTTTTTGCACTCACCCTCGTCTGACCCACTATGGTATCGTTTGACGAAGAGCAGGCTGAAGCCGAGGCGCTCGACCGATTACAGGATCTCGGCTTATCACAATACGAAGCCCAGACGCTCATCAATCTCCTTCGACTCGGGACGGGTACCGCCCAAGACATCACCCGCATCAACAACGTTCCCCGGACTCGGGTGTACGAAGCGGCTGATCGACTTCACGAGATGGGATTCATCGATATCCAGCACACGACGCCGCGGAAATTTACGGTGATCTCGAAGGAGACCATCGTCCGTATGCTCAATACCAAACGCGAAGCCACGATTACCGAACTCTCGGAGTATTTGGAGACGATCGGCCCCGCCCAGCCACAGCGCGAGCAGTACGGCGTCTGGACGGTCACCGGTCGGGAAGCAGTTTCGTCCCGCATCGACGAGTTCATCGCCGAGGCCGACGAGCAAATCGTCTACATGACCGTCGATGAGTTGCTCACAGACGACCACCTCGAGGCGCTACGGGACGCCGCCGACCGCGGGGTCGAGATCTATCTGGCGGGCATCTCGGAAGCGGTCGAAGATCGCGTTCGGGAAGAGGTATCGTCGATCGAGTTGTTCGAAACCCTCTGGGGGTGGCGGGATACACCCGCCGGGAGCCTGTTGATCACCGACGAAGAGACGGCGCTCGTCAGTGTGCTCGAGGACGAGGCCGCCGACGCCGACGATATCGAGGAGACGGCGATCTGGGGCGCTGGCGACCGCAACAGCCTCGTCGTCGTCCTGCGATCCATCTTCGCGTGGCGACTCGACGGCACTTGATCGGCGTGATACTGTCCAAAAATTCACTCACATTATCACACCAACTTAATACCGCTCGGCCGCATTAGACGAGCAATGGTCGCAAGTGATCGAGAAGGTACGACTGGTCGGCCACGGCACCAAGTCTCGCGGTGATCGACGCCCTCGCGACCATGGAGAGCGTCGACCCAACCGAGTTGCTGACCGTGCTCGAGACAAGCCTTTACGAACACGTCGACCCGGAGGCGCTCGATATCCTCGTCCGAGAGCGGAAATCGGAATCGATCGCTGTCACCATTTCGATCGATCGCTATCAGGCCCGATTCGACAGTGGCGAGCTGGTCGTCTCTGAAGCGATCGATCCCTCTTCTCCGTAGAGCTGCACATCGGTCAGGAGACCGATCTCCAATCGCGTAACCCGGACCCACAACCGACTACTCACGGAGCTGTCTACGCCTTTCCCGGATCCTTCGACGTGGTCAACCCAGCTGACACCAGCCGGCGCAAAAGCACCACGATTCCGTTTTCGAGACCGCGTGCGAACACCGCCTGCTCTTTCGCCTTCCCGTCGTCGGCGTCTGGATAATAGGAGCCGATCAGCAACGTCTCGCGGTCGACGAGCAAGATTCGACTGATCGCGACCTCGTGGGCGATCGTCGGTCCGGTGAGCCAGTCCAACCCGGTTTCGAACGTGCGTATGTTGGGAAGTCCCGTTCCGAGTTGCTCGGTGATCGACGCCGTTCGTCCGCCGAGCAAAATCGAGAGGTCTCGTTCTCGGGCCGCGTCGAGGCGCTCGAACAGCGCGTCCGACAGCAGTTCCTCGTCGACGACGAGCAGGGCGATTTCCGACTCCGCTTCGTCGATGAGGTCGAGCGTCCGGGACTCGATCGCTTCGTTGCCCATCAGCGACCACACCTCCTGGAGCTGGGTGTCATCCTCCTCGAGTTTTCGCCGCTCAATAGTCTGAAGATTCGATTCGAGCGATTCGATACGGGTGTCGTATTTTCGGCGAAGCGTCCGCGTCGCCTCGTCGATCCCCACGGCTCGAAACCGCTGCGGGTTCGCGTGCTGTACTTCGACTAACCCTTCTGACTCGAGTACACCGATTGCATCGTACACTCGCGTCCGAGGCACCTCGGAGATTTCGTTAATCTCTTTCGCCGTGCCGGTGGACAGCTGTGTGAGCGCCAGAAAACAGCGCGCTTCGTACTCCTTGAGCCCGAGTTCCTGTAGCAGATTAATCGCCTCCGAGATACGTTCTTCCTGAGTCATGGCCCAACCCCAAGTCCGATTCTTCGAACGTGCCCGATAAGAGATGGGGACGGAAAAGGATTCGTGTAGCCGGTTCCTGTCAAAGCTGAATTCCATTTCAGATGGATTGAGAGAGGATAAACGTTCACTCAGATAATCACACAAGCTACTTGAGGCCCTACCGGCTATGGGGTACTGGCGTGCCCTGTTATGGCCCAACCACTACGGGGCACGCTGGTATGCTTATCAACGGTCGTTCTACTGATCTGTCCGCCACCGGACTGTTTGCACTCGACTGGCGGCGCTGCCGAGCTGGCCGAGCTATCGTTCCCGACTTCCTCGCCTCGGAACAGCTCCTGGACAAGATTCGAACGATACTCACCGAAGACGTGTCCCTTAAAGAGTTGCGCTTACGGAACAAACGCCGGTTACACGAGGACTTGGAATTTCGATAGCGAGGAGCAGTAATTCAAAGCTGAACTCCTCCGGTATCGTTGTAAATCAATTTATTTTTCTCACATATTGTTCAGACCGAACTCCTAAATCTGGTGTGGAACATTCAATACGTAATGACTACTACGACCACACAGGGCTCAATTCTCGTTCCGATCTCGAATCCAGAGACGGCAGACCAACTTGTTTCGACAGCTGCAGATATCGCGGCCGACACCAGGCGTCCACTTGAACTGCTGACGGTGGTCCGAGTTCCCCAGCAGTTGCCGCTTTCTGAAGGCAACCGGCTCATCGATGATGAGCGTGAGGTTCTCGACTATGCTGCTGATATCGTCAACGATCAGGCTATCGAGGTAACGAGCCGCATTCGATTTGCTCGTTCGATAGCGAGCGGAATCCTCAGCAGAGCAGAGGAACAAGACATTGAGACGACTCTCATGGGATGGCGAGGGCGCCCACGTCGTCGAGACATCATCCTAGGATCACATCTTGATCAGGTACTCCGAAAAGCACCGTGTGATGTACTCGTTAAACGGATGGACGACAACGAGGAACTACAGCGTATTCTGCTTCCCATCGCTGGAGGTCCGAACACCGACCTAGCAGCAACCGTAGCAGGCTCCCTCGCTCGCGTTCACGATGCAGAGATCCATGTTATCATCGTCAACTCACCTAACGAGACGGCAACAACACATGACGAAAAAGAAACAATGTTAGCCAGTGTTATCGCCGGCTTCACGGGCGTTCCAGTAATCACTCAAGAAATTGTGGAGAGTGACTCTGTTGGAGATACGATAGTGGACCAATCGCAGAACGCTGATCTCGTCGTTCTCGGAGCGACATCCGAAGACCTCTTCCGTCGTTCTGTTATCGGGTCGCTTCCAGAACAGGTAGGGCGACGATCAGCTAGCTCGGTGCTGATGGTCCAAGAATACCGAAATCTCCCCTCTCGACTGTTACGGCTCACCACACGCCTCCGACGCGAAATACCTCGTCTCTAACGTTGGTGGAAATCGGAAGCCCGAAATGAGTTCGAGAACCACTCACTACACACTTATACCCGGAATCAACTATGGACAGGACATTGGCGATGATCGATATCTCTCACAGCCCGGAATTTCTACTCCAAAGCGCCGACAATATTCCCCTTAGCGATCGGCCGTGGGTACTCGTCATTGCTATCCTCGTCATCTCGTACCTTTTTTCACGGCTTATCGAGTGGAGTGGGCATAAACTCCTGGACCAATCCGACCAGTGGCCCGACGACTCGATCAACCGTGCTTTTTTCCAGGAGATCCACATGCCTCTGTACGTTTCGGTGGCTCTCGGTGGGATTTACCTCAGTCTAAGCGTTCTTGGGGTCGTCGAATCGAGTTACTTCCTCGTCGGCGCTATCCTATCGATACTCGTCGTACTGTGGATGCGAACAGCAAAACGCTTCGGAGGACTATGGATCGAGGCCGTGAATGCGACTGAGAATGACTATGAATTCTCGCCAATCTTCAAGAACTTCTGGACGCTCCTCATCGTACTCGGGACTGGGATCAGCCTCCTCGTCATTTGGGAGATTGATGTCACCCCGTTTCTCGCTTCGGCAGGGATCATCGGAATTATCCTCGGGTTGGCTGCACAGGAAGCTATCGGTAATTTGATCGGTGGTGTTTCACTGTATTTCGACGACACCTATAAAACCGGAGACGTGATTATCTTGGAGGACGGTCAGCGAGGGACAGTCACTGACATCGGAATCCGGAGTACGACGGTTCTCACACGCGACAATATCCTAATTACAGTCCCGAACGCGGTGTTGAACTCCGCATCGGTCGTTAACGAGTCAGCTCCACAACGGCGAAAGCGAATCCGTGTACCAATTACAGTCGCATATGGAACAGACTACCGAGATGTCGAAGAGATTCTCCTTGGCGTTTGCGACAGAATCCCACTCATCCTCGACTCACCCTCACCACGAGTGATGTTCCGCGAATTTGGTGATTCTGCGCTCGTCTTCGAACTCTGGGCCTTCGTTGCCCATCCATTTAGCGAACAGCGAGCAATTGACCAGATTAATCGACTGGTCTACGACGAATTCGATGACGCAGACATTGTTATCCCCTTCCCACAACGTGAAATCAGTTTTCTCGAAGCTGAAGACGAATCACCAAATGAAACTCTTACGGATCAATCAGAAACCGAAAAGGAATATCAGTATCCGGCTGAAGGGGCTGATAAGAGAGGGAGATGACGGAGGTCTAAGGGATTAAATGACTATAGCCACGCTTGGTAGAGGTCATTCCGAGGCATGGTGGTATAGTCTCCATCCTCAAAAAGGGTGACACGCCCGTTTTCAGCACTAAGCGTGATGGCCGTTATGACTTCAGGTCGTGCTGACGTGTCGGCGGCACTCATATGGCGTGAACCCATCCAGTCGGCATACTCGACTGTGTGTCCATTGTCTTCATCAGATGTGGATGCATAATCCCGAAACCGAACCATCTGCTCCTGAACGATCCCGTCCACACTTATTACGACTGCCCCATCCCGTAAGCGAGCAACGTCTGATGTCGCTTCGTAGAAGCTATCGACGTCGTTGAGGACATCACGGCACTTGGAGATTGGCCATCGATTATCTCCCATCGGATCAGCGTGATCCCGTACCGTGTATCCAGAGATAATGGCAAAGTATAGTCCTGGGCCAGTAATGTAGGGTTCATCCCAGCGATCGAACGACAAGCTGATATCCTCGACACAGAATCGGACAACGTCTGTGAGCTTTTGTACCCGGTCGTGAGATCGGTACTCGATATCCAACGGGTCTTCCGTTCTCATACCCTCCATTCGATGGGCCGTCGGTAAAGACCGTCCATTAGGCTCTGTTGAAGTCCTTGGAAATGGATAGAAGGCGCGTGCTGAATACAGAGGGTACAGCACGATTGCTGTGTTTGTTTCACGTTGAGAAAGTTGGACCACCCGCTCACTACGCTTGCGAATCAACCACCGGTATTCATACACCTCCCTTTGTAGGAGTCAAACATGAGTACATACTTGTTCTTGGTACCGTCCCTTCTCGCAGTCGTGATTCTATTGTCATTGAGTGCGTTCTTTTCCAGCAGTGAGTCAGCGATCTTTTCGCTCCCGGATGAATGGGTGGAGACTACTCCCGAAAATAGTACACGAGATAGTCGTACGCTCCAACAACTCCGTGCGAACCCGCATCGACTCCTCGTCACACTGCTGGTCGGGAACAACCTCGTTAACATCGCCATCACCAGCATCATCACACTTCTTGTTGCACGGTTCGTTCCCCCTGGGTTCGCCGTCGTAATAGCAACACTCAGCGTCAGCGTTCTAATCCTCGTCTTCGGAGAAATCGTGCCGAAATCCTACGGGCTCGGCCATGCAGAGTCCTGGAGTCTCCGCGTCGCCCGCCCGATTTCGTACGTCGAACGCGCACTGGGTCCACTCGTTGCGTTGTTCGATACCGTCACTCGGTGGCTGACGACGCTTATTGGGGGCGACCCACATGTTGAGAAACCATATCTTGACGACTGAGCGGCCATACTCTCCACAGGTTGTATCGACCAATCTGTATCGCCGCTTCTCACTGAACGAGGAGTGACCGATTCGCGCTCTGTATTCAGCACGGTCACATATATCTATCATTGGCCAAGGATTCCAACAGAGCCGTCCATTACAAACCGATCACTCCCGAGCTCCATAGGGAAAAACGGTACCAGCTACCCAATAACGGAGCTTCTCCGTCCATTTGTTTAGCCACGATGGCACGGTTGAGATGACATTAAGTTATGATTCCGATAGTGGAAGAACGTTTTCCGATAGCTTTCGGAATCACGTCAAACAGCAGCTGCTGAACAACACTCTCCCGGGTCGCCTCATAACTGTGAGATCGTAATCGACACCCTCATCAGCGTGACCATCGACGACGTCACCATTATCGAGTGTTGATCGAATGAGAAAAAGACATTTTAGTATGGTTCCACCGTTAGATAGCGGTAATGAGTCCTCCGAGGATGAGCCAATGCGAGTGATCGTTGTCGGGGCCGGTGAGGTTGGGTCGAATATTGCTGCCAGCCTTACTGAAAGTCATGACGTCATCGTCATCGATGTCGACCCCGATAAGGTCGAGGAGCTCACGTATTCCCGCGGTATCTTGGCGATAGAAGGTGATGGTACATCGCTCGAGGTTCTTCAGGAAGCCGGTGTTGAGAAGGCGGATATGCTCATCGCTAGTACGGATGATGATGAAATCAACCTAGTTACGTGTATGACAGCAAAGACCGTAGCCGACGCCTTTACGATCGCCCGAGTCCGGAACGCGAATTTCCTCGAGACGTGGACCCAGTCAGAGGGGGCTTTCGATGTCGATTTCATGGTTTCGACTGATCTCTTAACTGCCAACGACATCGTTCGGGTGGTCAGTCTCCCGGCAGCAGTCGATGTCGACCCCTTCGCTGGGGGTCTTGTCCAGATGTCCGAGTTCGAAGTCTCGGCAGAGAGTGAGATTGTTGGGCAGATTGTCGAAGAGGCGGACCAGTTCGAGGCGCTCACGTTTGCTGCATTGGTCCGTAATGGGGATGTAGTGATTCCCCGTGGGCAGACGCGGATCGAAGCCGACAACCGGGTGATCGTTATTGGCCGACCAGACAGCGTCCAAGTGTTTTCGAAGACGGTTGTCCCCGCTGAAGCTTCGAACGAAGCACAGGATATTGTTGTAATTGGTGGGAGCGATATAGGATACCACACGGCAAAACTCCTCGAGGAACGTGGGCTCAATCCGCGGCTAATCGAGCAGTCAAGCGACCGTGCCCATCAACTTGCCGAGATTCTCCCAGACACTGTCGTGATGGAGCACAACGCCACGGATATAGACTACCTCATCGGTGAGAACATCGACGATGCAGATGCGGTGATCGCGACAGCTGAAAGCGACGAAAAGAATCTCCTCGTATCATTACTTGCAAAGAATATCGGTGTGCCGCGAACAGTCGCAGTCGTTGAAGCAGGCGACAACGCCGAACTGTTCGAGGCTGTTGGGATTGATGTCGCCATCAGCCCACGTGAATCAACTGCTGAGGAAATCGTCCGTTTCACACAGGAAGGCAAGATCGAAAACCTCTCGCTCATCGAAGATAGACAAGCCGAGGTTTTGGAAATCGAGGTCGACAAGGAGAGCGTCCTGGCGGGTCGGTCCATCCACGAAAGTGTTCCGGAACTCCCTGCTGAAGTCGTTATTGGCGCGATTACTCGCAACAAAGAGTTCGTCGTTCCTCGTGGCGATACCGTGGTTGAACCCGGCGACCACGTCGTCCTCTTCGTTGCTGCAGATGCACTTTCTGACGTAATGGCTGTCGTATGAGTGTTCGCGTCGACTGGCGGGTAAGCTGCCGGTTAGTTGGAACGATTCTCAAATGGTTGTGGGTGCCGTTACTACTCCCACTCGGAATCGCTCTCTACGACGGAACGGCACTGCTCCCGTTCGTCCTCCCGATATTTGGCACAGCACTTCTCGGACTCGGTCTCGAACAGCTGACCGACGAGCGTGACCTCCGTGCACGAGAGGCGTTTCTGATGGTCTCCCTGACGTGGCTGAGCATCGCTCTCGTCGGTGCCGTTCCATTTCTGCTGGCTGGGGAAGGCACACTCGCAGAACCTGTGAACGCGCTCTTCGAGAGTATGAGCGGCGTCACGACGACCGGGGCGACGGTCGTCGTAAATTTCGAACGCCACTCACGGGCCATCCTCATGTGGCGAGCGGTCCTTCAGTGGCTCGGTGGGCTCGGAATTCTTGTGCTAGCGACGGCGGTCCTCTCCCAGCTATCCGTCGGTGGGGCACAGCTCATGGAGACCGAAACCCAGACACAGGACGTCAACAAACTCACCCCCCAAATTTCGGAAACAGCCGCCCTTCTCTGGAAGCTCTATATCGGTCTGACCGGGCTTCAGGTGGCGGTTCTCTACGGGCTTCACCTAGTCGGATATGCCCCGGAGATGACGTTGTACGATGCTATTGCGCACGCGTTCACGACGATTTCGACGAGTGGCTTTTCACCGCGGGGGGACAGTATCGCTGCTTTCTCTCCTGCTGTGCAGTGGGTGATTATTCCGTTTATGGCGATCGGTGCAACCAGTTTCGTTTTACTCTACTTCGTCTTCCAAGGAAACTTTGACCGGCTCCGGAACAGCGACGAGTTTCGGTTCTACGTCGCGATCCTCGGATTCTTTTCCCTCGGTGTTGGTGGGATGTTGTTCGCGAATGGCGGGCCATACACGAACCTCGAAGAGATCGCTCGACACGCTATCTTTCAAGTTGTCTCAATCGTAACAACCACTGGCTACGCGAGCACAGACTTCAACCTCTGGTCGGCGGGGCCCAAACACCTCCTGTTCGTCTGTATGTTCATCGGTGGAATGGCCGGCAGTACGACCTGTTCGATTAAAACTCTGCGCTGGTTGGTCGTCGTGAAGGCGTTTCGACGCGACCTGTTTACGGCAGCTAGTCCAAGCGCGATTCGCCCAGTCCGACTGAGTGGATCCGTCATCGACGAAGAGACGATTCGGGATATCTATGCGTACACCCTCGTGAGCCTCGTGTTTTTCATTCTGGCGACGATTTTCGTCGTGATCGACGCTTCCCGGGTACAATTAACAGTCTCGGAGTTTGAGGCGATGAGTGCTGCAGCAGCAACGTTCTTTAATATCGGACCAGCGTTCGGTATCGCAGGCCCACTCGAAAGCTATGATCCGTTCCCCCAGTCAACGAAGCTTGTCATGATCTTCCTTATGTGGGTCGGGCGGATCGAGATCATTCCGGTGTTGGTGCTATTGACTCCGTCCTACTGGCGGACGTGAAAAGCGAGGAGCAGTGACACTAATCCTCCCTCCAGCAAGCGCCGTTAAGGGGCATGGTAATCTCATGGTGCAAAGAACGCGCACCACGCTCAGGACCTGGTTGATCGATTGAAAGCGGACGTTTCGTACCTCTACCCTCCTGTTGATGGCAGTGGAACCGTGATAACACAGACTGGTGAGTTTGGGTAGGGCGGGCCGACGCGGCCAATTCGGTTACGTTCACTGGGACCAATTCTCTAACAGCGCGGGGGAGGGGGTTAGTCGTTGCCAACGTCGCCCTCATAGCCAACCAGCTACCACATCATTGTCACCCCGCGCTATTCCTATCCATTCGAACTCCACGACCCGTCCATGAGCGGGGCTGAGTAATACGAGTTTGTGCTGACACGAAAAGGAAAGGGTGGGGATTCCTTTCCGGTGGTAGGTGGGTGCTTAGCCCCGAAGAATCGTCATTGAAGCTTCAGGGGCGTTTTCTCTTACCGTGCGGAGGTTGATAGTGACACACAATCACACCCAATATTGCCGAAGAAATGGACGTTTGTTCGAGACCAACGAGACGATCAAGACCAGCCTTTACACGACTGATCGACCCGTCGGAAAGGCTGCGGTCGTCGTTCCTGAATACGGATATCACGAAAAAAGGACCGAATACACACCAGCGAAGCAGGTACACAAGAAAACAGCGAAGGATTTCACGTGGGAGTAAGCTCTGCCACTCGGTCGACGAAGATGGGCATTGATGACGCCACAGAGAGAGTCTCCATCTGATGGAGTCTGCTGAATCGCCAAACAGCGCCGCCCACACCACAACTGACGTCACAGAACGACGTCCGGAGGTACAGTCCGCCCGAAACGATCCTATACCGCTATAGATCTGATCACGCCCTTCACACCGCATAATTTGGGCCAGTATAGTCTCCTACCGTTGCTCGTTACCTTCACTTTCGTTCCGAGACGGACTGTTTCTATCCAGGAGTTGATATGCACTGGCGTGATGCACTGTCGACGTACGCCACTCGGCACGAAGACCACTGTACGGAGTTTGCTTGTGCAGTCTTGGAACGCACAGAGCGAGGCGATCTCCTGAAGGAAGCGGGGCCGACAAAGCCGGAGTTCATCGATTATCTGGAATCTGGGCTCGTCGAACGAGATTTCAGAGAACTGTTTCGATCAGTCGCGAAGCTCTGCGACCGACTGACCGACCTCTCGGACGTGGTCACTTCGCTCGAGGTCGAGTTCCTCAGCGAGGTGATCGACTGTCTCTTCGAGGCTCATACATGAAGGAAGCGCTGCGAGCTGTATAAACCTAGTGCTCCTCCACAAACGAGGCCGTCAGGCCGAGCGAAGTAGGGTGGGGTAGTGACCTTGGATATTTGGCGAGACTGGTAAGGATGACCCTCTCCCCCCGTCATCGATGTGTAAAAGCGTGAGAAGAGGCCGGGGTTAGTAAACGAGACCGTCGAAAATAGGCGGAGCCGTCGTAAACACGGGCGAGAGGTCTTAACACCCAGAAATACCATATATGAAACTTATACCTTTGATCTGGCAAAGTTTTAAGTAACCTCCGAATAAACCAGAGCCGCAATGGACCTAGAGTGAGTGTTATGTGGAGTATCACTCCAGCTGACCGAACAAGGTAGATTGCTATCGTCGACCGTTATTCTATACTTTCTTTTCCTGATATCGCTGCAGTTGGATCCTTTCCCATGGTTGAGACCGTTCGTTTCATCGTCTCTACCCTTCTTACATCGGTGGTTTACACATCGATGACGGAGAGGGAGGGTTGAATCACGAGTCAAGATTCGTCTGTGACCCACTTCGCCTCATTTGGACGAACGCATCTCTCAAAACCAGTAAATCCTCATGAGAGCACACCCTCTTTGGAGTGGCCTGGAATTTACGTTCACTAATATCGAATCATCCTTGCTCGGTTTCGAGAATCCAGCCATCGCATCGAGAACATTTACACTTCGATGACGGGGGGAGAGGTCAAGAATTACACATCGACGACGGGGGGGGTGTCTACACTCTAGCTTCACGAAGATCGCCTATCTTAGTCCTGGTGGAACTCATTCAGTTGTGCGTTGACCACCGTTCGAAGGAATTCTTCCTGGTCAGCAATACTCTCTAATCGAGTATCCTCAGTGAGCCGGTTCATGATCCCTGTGGGATCACCCGTGAAGGTGAACTCCATATACATCCCACCACCGCGACCCCGACTCTTCCTCGACGTCGAAATCAGTCCGTACGTAGAAAGCTCCTTGACGTACTTGACGTATGTCTCCCGAGTCATCTGATCTGTGTCGAGTTCGTCGGTCACCCACTGATACACTTTGAAACCAACTGGGCTCGGAACAGAGTTTCCCGAGCGCTTCGAGTAATGGGCCACTGCGGCGGTAGCATACAACGAGATCTTCTTTTGAGTTGTGAGTCCCTCAACGAGCTTCAGCGACCGATCCTTGTCGATTTCCTCCTGAGACTCGCGGACGTGGTGTTCTTCGACACTGTCGTCTCCGCGTTCGTCGGCAAGGTCGCCGGCGCCACGAAACAGGTCGATGGCTTTCCGAGCATCCCCGTGGCTCTGCGCTGCGAAGGCAGCAACGAGTGGGATTACGTCATCGGAGAGTGCATCCGGTCGGAAGGCATCGCGACGATTCCGGAGAATCTCGCGCAGCTGATTTGCATCGTAATCTGGGAAGTAGACGTCTCGAGGATTGAACGAACTCTCGGCACGCCCGTCGATGTCCTCCATGAACTTCGGATCGTTCGTCAGCACTGCGACGGAAACTCGTCCCTCGATCTCGTTTGTGTTGCTGGCTCGCGAGAGCTGATAGAGCAATTTCGAGTAAGCGGGTTCGTCGTTGGCGCGGCGTCCCACCAGAAGGTCGATCTCGTCGAGGATGAAGATGACCGAGTCGTAGTGTTCGTTGATAAGTTCGTAGAGACGTCGGTACTTGCGCTTAGTCGACACGCCAGTTTCGGGCACGCCCACTTTTGCGTCAATGTCTTTTGCAACTGTCTGGACGAGTTCGTAGACAGCCTGGTCAAGAGTGTTGATCGGCTGGCAGTTGATATCGACGACACCGAAGTTCTCACCCTTCGACTTGCAGAGTTCGACGATCTGCTGTGTCACAGCACCGATGATGAGTGACTTCCCAGTTCCAGCAGGGCCGTAGAGGAGCATATTCGGCGGCCGGTTTCCTTGCAGTGTCGGCCTCAGGAATGACACGACTGATTCAAGTTGATCGTCGCGACCGACGATCCGCTCTTCATCGATGATGGTGTCGGGCTCGACGAGATCACGGTTGACGAATACTGACCCACTCCCGTCCTCGTTGAGCATATCCCGGATCGACTGCTGCGTACTCTCGTCAGAGGCGCCTTCGGGAAGGCCGAGAGGCGCGTTGTCGGCAGCGAAATTGTCCTGGGTGACGTCGGGCTTTTCCTCTGTCTCTGATTGTGTCGTTTCCCCTTCTATCGTAGGTTGATCAGTGCCACCTTGATTGCTGCCGTCCATACCTCTGCTATATGGCGGGGGTACTAAAAAACTTGACCTCCGTCGATGTATATCTCCCCATGTCATTTGTTCTACCCCTCATATTCGCCCTTCTTTCAGCTCTTGGCTTGAGCCGGTGGCGAAGTATATCGCTGCGGCCCACCCCCCGTCATCGATGTGTAAAAGTCGACTGTATCACCAAAAACGTACGTCAACAAGATGAAGGAGCTATCGACATACTCGTTCGTCGAATCCGAATGCAAAAGCAGGGCCCACACTCAGGCAGTTATCTCGAGTTCTTGTTTGCTGAGAGCCCTGTAACGATCATGGACACCTTTCGTGAAGACTCTCGGTTTAACGACGTTCATGGTGATGAACTCTGAGCGGTAGTACAGGCTCAACCTCGCAACGATTCTCAGTGAGTGCGAAAAACAAGTCGATAGGGGTGTGTCCCTGCCGACTTGGCTTCCCTGAACAAATCGATAGGGGGTGCGTTCTCTAACGGATTATTCCAGAACAAATCGATAGAGGTGCTCCTTGTAGACTTCTCTCAGTAATTCAGATCGCACATGAGGTGTATTCACCCCACGTATTTAACCAACAGACGCCGGGATAACCATCCTTTGTTGGTTAACAATAGCTGGTGGTTCTACGATTTCGTCTCCAGTTAGCGGACGAAGCCAGTACAGACAAGCGATAGGATTTCACTGGTGGCAGTCATGGTATTGGTTAGCCCACGAAGTACGATGACTCATTCTGTGGGGGTAACTCGATTCTCAACAAGACACCACTGTTTCCAGAATCTCGATGTTAGCGCCTCGAGACAGTGGCCCTACCTTTATCTCCTTCAGAGTTCGTATCCAATCATTCGTCGATGCTCTTGGAGTACACTCCTCAACTGTCGGTGCGCGACTTTCGCTCGACGAGTAAGTTCATTCTCTCGAGTTCTCTGAAGCGACTGAGCGTACCACTCACTGGCATCAGCCGCGAGTGCCAGCCACGCTACTCGGGTGTGGACACGCCCATGTCGACATCCAACCATCCAGATCGTCGCGATCACGTCCAGTCGCTTTCCGACTTCTTCGTCACCATGTGATTCGAACCACTCACTTCGCAGCTCGCAGGCCGTAACGACTGTCTCGCAGAACTCTTCGTCGACGCCGAGTACAACGTGGTGTCCTCGAGTCTGCTGAACCTCGAGAATCATGACTGTGCCCTCTCGATCTCGAGTCGGACCTGGTCCTGGTGCGAAATGGCGCACGCCGGCGAGCAGTATACTGTTGACGTTGGGTTTTCCAGGCCGAATTCAAACATGCCGTCTTTCCGTGTTCGGGAGTCCGTGTCGTTCGCTGTGTCATTGGGTTTTCACGCAGGCATTTTCTCTGACGCGCCTGCACCCTGTTCAGGCGCGCAAAACACAACGCGAACACGAGTATGGAGTTGCGCCAATAGTGATGTGAGTCCTCTCAAAATGTAATGGGCATGCACTGTCAGCAACAGTTTACGAAGAGTATTAATTCCGTATATTTCAAATATCATACCGAGCTTTCATCCAGTTTTATTAATCGCACAGCTCTCATAGAGCTATTCCAACTGGAGTGCCTTACTCGCCGCTTCAATAGGATCAGTATAGAAGACCAGTTCTAACTCATCCAGAATTTCATCTGGAATCTTGCTAAAGCTGTCTTTATTTTTCGCAGGAAGTAGTACGGTTCCTGCTCCTGAATCGACTGCTAGCTGAAGCTTATCGACGAGCGAACTCGCTTCGACGAGTTCACCCATGAGGCTCATGCTTCCAAGTACGACAAGCCGAGGCCGTACTGGACGATCGAGGATACTGGAGATTATCCCTACTAAGAACCCGACGCTGGTAGCCGTCCCTTCAGATGCCTCTGAAGGGTTCAACACCTGAATTTTAATATCGTGATCGTCGAGAGTTTCGTCTCGAGAGAGCTCCCGCATATTTGCTTTGAGGTAGTCGTAGGCCGTCTGGAACTCTTCTTTCATTGCAGAGCCAGGGGTGCCTGAGATGCTTTTCTTCCCTTTCCCCGGCAGCGCCTGCGTTTCAATCCGGAAGACCGCATTACTGGACTCCGAATTCCCGATTGTGTATATCGAGCCTGGTTGTTGGGATCCCTGGGGGATGAGTGTCTCCTCTGCTTCCTCTGGGACGGTGACGAAGATCTCCTCGCGAGTATCTAAATCGGTGTAGGAGAAGTTGACTGCTCTGTACTCCATCCCGCCCATTCGCTTGAGTTGCTCTTTCACCCGTCGTCGGCCTTCCATCGCAAACTCGAGGTACTCCTGGAGTTCTTCCTTTGTGTATCCCCCGTCTGGATGAAGCATCTTGAGAAAACCTGATACAGTCTTTCGGACGGCTTTCTCGTCACGCTGATTCAGGTGGTCTTCGAATGCGAAGTATTCGTTGATCGCGTCCCCTTGCGATTCTTTCCGGAGCTCGCGCATAAACTCGGAGTAGTAATCAACGATGAAGCCAAATTGGTCATCGAAGAATTCCGATCGCATTTTCGGGATTTCCCAGCCGGGAAGGTAGTAGTGGAAGCGATCGATCAGTGCGAGATCCTGCATCTCGTCCGGGAAGGGTTTGAAGAGGTGTGAACTTTTCAATACCCCCTCTACATCGAGGTCGATATTCCCAACATAGACCATCGACGCACGTGCTGTGAGTTCCTCTGTTCCGCGAGAGAAACTTCCTGACTCCATGTAATCTTTGAGCATCTGGACGGCTTCTGCATCGGAGAATCGCAATCCGCCTACTTCGTCGAAGGCGACAACATCCCACCGTCCGACAAGCCCAATCTGGCCTGTATTGAGGTTCAAGAACAACTTCGCAACCGTCGTTTTTCCACCAGAGATGAGAATCGAGTGTGGGCTGATCTCGCGATACAGGAAGCTCTTCCCAGTTCCACGCGGCCCGAGTTCGACATAATTGTAATTGTTCTCACAGAGGGGGAGACAACGGGTGAGAAACAGCATCTTCTCGCGATCGGTGAAACTCGATGGGTCATACCCCATGCTGTGAAGCAACAGATCTCGCCACTCATCGCGCGTGAATCTCTTGCGTTGCTCTTTGATTTCGTCGAGATCGAGGCTCGATACCTGGATTGGTTTGAACGAGTCGATCCCGAAGAGGCTGTGTTCGGAGCCGACGTTGTCTGGAATGTATTCCAGATCGATTATCGCCCAGACACCCCCACCAAGCAGCTTCGGGTGTTTGCTGACGAGGTGCTCGTTAATCTCCACGTCCGTGAGATTCAGATTGACGAATGAGCCGACGTATGCATCCTGGCGCTCGTCCAGGTGGACGGTTACTTTGTCGATGACACGGTACCGACCCCGTTCGCGGACTTCTGACTTGATGAACTCCGCCTCATCAGGTCTGACGTAGTGCTTTTTCAGGATCTGTTTGACTGTTTCGACCCCCTCTTCGATCGCGGCTTCGCTGTCCGTCGCACAGTACTGTCCAACGAGGTATTCGAGAACGTACGTCGGAACGTTCGCCCCGGATTTGATGTCCTGGACGAGGTCTTTCCGGACGACACGCCCAGAAAAGTGCTCGAGCGCCTTTTGATCGAGTTCACGACGAGTCATTCAATATCGAAGTCGAAGTCTTCCCGCATAATGATGTTATTCGTTGCTTCACCTGTGGCCACCGTCTCTCGGGTTTCCTCATCGATTGCTTCGAACAAAATGGTTGCGTCCTCATCAAGTTCACCGCTCTTCAGACGGATGGTGGTCTCGTTTTCGCCTTGATTTATCTCAACGCGTTTTGGCTCAGCCACTTCTCGGCCATCAACCGTCGCAGTGAGCCGGAGGGTGGGCGTTCGGCTGAACGACAGTTGGCCGCTGCGGGCCGTAATCGTCACGTCGACAATCGTATTCGAGACGCTCTCTGGGAACGTGACCTCGTATTCGATCGGCGCGTCTTCATCCTCGCGTTCAACGGTTGTCACCGTCAGACAGGGGACGACAAGCTCTTGCATCGAGATCCCACCATGGAAGTAGCGCATGTTTCCACCGGCAGCATAGAAACAGGCCACGCTTCGGGGGAAAAACAGCCGAAGATCGGCCGCATCGATGCCGAGCTGTTGTAGCTGTTCGTCATCGAACTCGATGATTTCGTCACCGGGAATAACCGGCGCATCTGCGTCAGCGACAGCAAACCGTCGCTTCGTGAACGCAACACCGTTGAGTGAGTCGACTTTGTCCCTATCCGGGAGTTCTTCGGTGTAGAGGAAGCCGTGGTCTGCAGTAACGACGAATCGGGTATACCCGACCGCACGGAGGCGCTGAATAACGTCTTCGACGTCGCGAACGTGATCGGCGACCTGCCCAAATGCTTTGTCGTCGTCGAAACTTTCCCCGAGCTTGTCGATTGTTCCGGAGTAGACGATTCTCGGTGGCGTTCCCGCATCTTTCAGAGCCGACTGGGGGTCGTCGAGGATATCATCGATATCGGCGACGGTAAAACCAGCATCGGCGAAGCGCGCTTTTCGATCGCCTTTATCCGACATTTCAGTGTCATCGACCGAGACGACCAGGTCGTCATCCGAATCGAGTTCAAGCGACAGCTCTCCAGGGAGGTGTGTCGCCATTCCGACTTCCGTGATCGAGGGGAGGGCTGCCGAGGTGAACGTCGTCTGTTGGTCAGTCTCCTCGTCGGCTTCGAACCGCTGCTCGAGTTCTCGAGCTAATTCGTAGCGAAGCCCGTCACAAATGAGAACGGCGGTTCCCTCCTCTCGTTCGACGTGCGCGTCAAAGAAGTCGGTCTGTGGTGTGCCGAGCACGGGGTCGGTGGCCAACCCTTCGGCGACCGGCCGGTTGAGCGTTCGAAGGAAGGAGACGTACGACGCCGTAATTCGGTCACGGACGCCGTGGAGTTCGTCGACCGCACGGCGGCTATTCTGAACGCTCCGAACGTATCGACGATAGGCAGCGTCGATCGTCCACCACTCCTCGGTGTACCGGTCAGCAAGGGCCTGTGGATCGTAACCTTCGGCTTCGATTTCTTCGATCGCCGAACCAGCCTCATGGAGTACTTCGAGACCGTGCTCGAGAATATCCCAGTAGCCTGCGTGGCCCTCATCGTACCAGAAGCCGTTCTGTCGGCGTTCGACGACGGGTTCGAGGTCAGTTGCGAGCGCTGGAAGTTCGTCGTAGTCGGCGTCTAGGAGGCGATTCAGACAGAGCCGGACGAGTCCATCGTCGATCTGCCGAAATGCGTTGGATTCCCACTCGAGTGCATCCGAAGCGATGACTTCCTCGGTGAGGTTTCGATCGTCGCTCACCACGGCCGCGTACTCGAGGTAGGTCGCGGTATCGATCTTCTGCCAGTACTCACAGAAACGAGCTGCTTCTCTCGTCTCGTCGGCTGCAAGCCGCGAGTAGCGGTCGGTGGGGGAGGTGTGTTCGAGTTCGCCGAAGAGCAATTCGGTTGCGATTTCCTCGGCGTCCAGACCGGCTGCAATCCCGTAGGTTTCCTCGAGGAGGTGCGTCCACTCGTGTGCCTGGCCGTGTTCTTCGATCGTGTCACGGTATGCGTCCGGATCGGCAAGATACTCGACGAGGTAGTCTCGCGGGGAATGATTGGGTGTGTCGAACAGGACGCAGAAGAACGCCCGGCTCAGTTGGGTTTCATTTTGCCCCCAGTTGGCGTACTCCTCCGGGATTCGAGCCTCTTTGCCAACGAGGTATTTTGAGGCGGGTCGGTCGCCAACGGTCGCACCAGGTCGGTATTGACGGCCAAGCCGGTGAACGTCCATGAACCAGTCGGCGTCGTCACGCCACTTCGGAACGTAGAACAGCCACTGCTCGTCGATGTCGTTGTCTTCCTCCCAGAGCCGGCGTTTAAGATCGAGGAAGCTCCCATCGTATCGGGCGACGTTGACGCCACGATCTTCCATCGCGGCTTCGATCTCGTCGATGACGTTCCCGTACTTTTCGCTCGAGTCGTACCAGACCCAGACGGGATGGCGCTCGAACTTCTCCTCGAGTTCGGTGATGATCTGCGTGACCGTATCGGCCATTACAAGATCACCCGGACACGTACCGGTTGTCGTCTTCCCATGACTCTCACTTACCCGTCATTGAGTGACTGCTACTATAATAGTCGGGTAGTTCGGTCGAGGACGCATGCGGCGTTTTGAGAATAGGGTTTTGATGGGTCTATTGGTCCGACTATTGAATCAAACGTCTCAATTCTGCGTATTTTGCCACCAGTAAAGATGCCGCAGTACCGACGAGTACAGATAGCACGAGGTAGTCCTCATCTGCAGTCCTTCGCGGGTTTACGAAGGACAGGACTCAGGAGAACTCGAGAGCGAACTTTCCTCTGTGTCGTAGGTGAGGACATGACGCCGGCGACATACAGTGGGCACCGAAAATCTCGACCGCTCTCAGAGTATATAGATGTTCCGTCAACCATTGACGACCTTGAGGTTCAGCTCGATCAAGTTAGAAGTAGTTTCAAATACGTTCCTGTAGTTGTTCACTGACCACCCCGTCCAGCTAGCGAGGGATAGAGCGCGTGTTTGGTAAAAGGGGTTCTCATATACAATCAATTAGATCGTATCCGTAGGATATTTAACAACATTCTACGAGTTGATTGGCATGGTGGATATCAACGGGGTTGCAATATATCGGTGTGTCAAGCAAGATGACTTACTAGACCAATTGGCGATACTTGACTCGGAGGATATTCGAACCGAAGATAATGAGACAGTCCGAGAGGTGACTCAGAACCTCATAGAGAATTTAATCGAAGACCCGACCATAGGAGAAAGATCAAAAACACCTGAATATGGTAATAGTAAATCTGCAAGGATTCACGAATACACCGAGGAGGTGGATGTAGAACGGAGCAATGGCTTTGTAACGAGAACAGTTCTCGAGGAACTTCGCCACAGTGCGAATTTTGATGCAAATTCGGAAGCACTGGCGGAATGGTACCTGGAAGAGTCCCAATCTCGGTCAGACTTGCTCCTCATCATTTCCTATACTTACGATGGAGAGAACTTCGCTGGGATTATCAAAACACCCTATCTCGATGACGCTTATCAGACGGACCCTTCTGAAATTCTCAGGGAAGCGCGAAGTGTTATCCAAGAAAACACTCACAAGGGGATAATTCATCCTAGATACGACCTTTCTGTCGAACAGTTACATCTTGACGAAGCAAAAGTCTACCAGAGAGCTGCTGGATCCGATCCAGCGTCGTATTGGACCAATTTCGTTCGATTAGCCGATAGCAAGACGGAGGACGAGGAGTTGGTCCAGGATATATCAGAGGGAAGGAGTCCAATAGCTAGCGTGCAATCCACATCCGAATTTTCGGATTTGACGAGCAGAGTCGAAGGCGATATCGCAATGGACGGACGGATTAGTATCGAAATTGGTGGAGATTCACTCTCCGTAGACGTCGAGGATCTCGTCGAAAGGAACGTTCGGTTAGCGAAAAAGGACGGCACCTATTTCGTAATCTTCGTCGGTGGACGAATCGATGTGGAAGCAAGTGATGGAAACCGCAACCAAGAACTCCCGGAACTCGACGAGTACGAGGACCTCGAAAATGCGTTATCTGAGTATCTATGAATATAGAGGACGTTGAGGAGTTTCTCGACTCGTTTGACCCCCTTCATCGGAACGGCGCTATCGAGGAAGAACCAGGTGACATTACCGCGACGGTAAAGATTGGCTTGTTGCGGCGTGGACAGGTCGGAAGTCTCCTCTCAAATATACTCGCCTATCCAGATCTAGTGACGGACTGTAGCATTGACGTTAACGCTGACGGGTACAGCAAGCCATTGTTTCATACTGGGCGCCGTGGTATCGATCTCAGTGATGACGGCTTCGAAGAGTTAGCAAAGCATTCCAGTATTCAAGCTTCATCCTACAAGACAGAAATAGCGGCTCACGATCGCAATAATCGAGTCGGTGAACTAGTCTTCAATCTGGTCAGTTTACTCTGGAAAGTTCATGACTCAAGAGAGTACGAAATAGATTTCTCGGTCTTAATCAATAAGAACGAAATATTGGACGTTTGGGTTTCAAACAAGGAGAACTGGACAGTTGTTCCAGATCGACTAAACCAGCTGTTCTGGTACGACATTTCCAATCTCAGCGAGTGGTTAGCAGAGCATTCCTTCACCGAGGGGCCAGCTGGATTGTTTGATCCAGAAAAGATGCCTGTTCTGGTCTACTACGAGAACAGGTCCGATCGGAAAATCCATGGAACCATACATTTCCCTGTGTTTCAACTTTCAGCGACACCGGATCTTCTCTCGAGCCAGTTCGACTCGTACCGAAGCAAGATGTCCGTTACTAAGGACAACACATCGTATTTTCACAATGCCCCAATTATCACCCCATCGCTCTTCGCCTCGTCAGAGTCGCTACGAATCTTATTCAACGATGCCTTCCTCTACTCAATGTTTGCAGTTTTTTCGGACAAGGTGGTAACAGCCTCGTCGGAGTTTCGATTCTATGCAGAATACGGCCCGAACGCCCTCGACGATGATCCAGTCGATATCGATTGTTTGGCTGATGATATAGCAGAAACGGCGGGGTCACAACTAGCTGAACTCTATCAGGAATTCAGTAGACGGGAAAATCGAACCAAGTTCGTCGAGTTTTGGCGTCAAAGCATGGTTCAAAACTGTGATACCATAACGGAACTCCCCTACCATATTGACGACGTGAAACAGAGCTACCAGTTTATCGAGAATGAGGTAATCGAGAAAAATTTCGCCGAGCTGAGTGATGCCGTTCGTGACACTAACGTGTTCATGACGGAAATAAACTCACGAGTATCAGACACCACGACGGCTCTGTCGGACGAAATCCAGCGATTAGTATTCGCACTCTTTGGTGCAATTGTTGCTAACCTGTTTCTCATACTCCGGTGGAGTAACTTTGACACCGTAATCCCGTTTTCGCTGTTCGTCATCAGTGCTATTCTCCTCTTTTACTTCCCCTTAGTCGATCAGCGAATCGACGAGCTGGATGAGATGAAGTCGAAGGGAAAGAAGGACTACGAGACGTACAAAGAGTTGATGTCGGATTTTTCTGGCCAAGCCTTCGATTTCGAGGACTTAGAGGGGCGGACGGATGAGTATCTGAGCTATGCGAACGAACGCCTTGGCTGGTCTCGGCGTATGATTAGACTCTTTCATACGCTATTGCTGTTCGCAGGGCTCTTCTTCGTGGGCTTTGCGAATCTAGAGTACGAATTCGTCTCGGTTCAAGTAGGGTTCTCCGGACTCTTTGTGCTGACGACCGTCTACCTCAGTTGGCGAACGTACTACGATCCGGACACCTACAGCTATCATCGAGTCGCCCTCCCATGGGAAAAACAAGTCGATACTGGCGAAAATAATGAGCCGGGTGAGACAGTCGATCAAAAACGGAGATGGAATCCGTATCCGCTGATGGTTACAGTATTATCTGCCTTCATAATCGGTGCCCATCTTCTCATGGTTGCCTAACAAAAGCACCACCCAATTTCTAATTGGAGCGGTTATTCGCTCAAAGCTTGTCCAGTTCGGTCTGCAGTAGATCGTACTCATCCACCTTCTGAATATTCTCCCAGATCCCAGCTTCGAAGTCCGGCTCGAACCCATCGTCGATTAGTTCGTCAAGTCGTTCCCCAAAGTCCCGTATATCGTCGAGTTGCTCCTGTACCTCTTCGAGTTCGGCATTGAGTTCCCGCTGTCCATCGTCGTCGGCGCCGTCGAGCCGGCTCTCGATACTCTCGAGGCGGTTCTCGAGCGTTTCAATCTTCGCGTCGACGTACTGCCCTCGTAGCTTGGGAAGGGTGTCGGCATCCATCTCGTGGTAGTAGAGGAAGCAGCTGAACGCCCCGTCGTCGCTCTCGAGGTGCCAGTAGATGGGGATGCGCTGACCACGACGGCGGTACTCCTTCGTGTGGTAATAGCGGAAGAAATTCTCGCGGAGCCAGTCGGTCATATCCTTGTTGAGCAACTCCTCGATCTCGGCTTCCTTTTCGTAGACGTCGTCGAAGGTGGCCTCGATGCATTCGCGGATACGATCGGTGACGTTTTCGTCGAACTGATCGTCGAAGACGAGGATGCCATCTTTAGAGGGTTGGATTTGGTTCTCGAGATTGTCCCAACGGCCGAAAAGGACGCCGAAGTAGTAGGAGAGGAGACGGCCAGCTGCTTCGCGTTTTTCGTCTCGGGTGTATAGGTCGTGTTCGTGCCGCACCATGGTGACGGTGTAGGGGGAGACTTCGAGCTCTTCGGAGATTTCGCGGACGTCGTTGTCCTTTAGATCGGCTATCTCGACGATTAGATCCTCATACTCGTCGTCGGGAAGTTTCTTCGTCGGGACTTCGTCGCGGAACTCGTGTTCGTTGATTTCGAGACGGCCTACGTTGACTATGTGGGGGTAGGAGGCAAGGTTTTGATGAACACTCTTGTGTATCTCATCTCTGTACGATGGTACAATTTCGTATCCATCGAAAATCATCTTGTCAATTATTCCACTGATGATCTGCACATCACTACTCTTCTCTTCGTAATATCGTAGGTTAAATACATGGTTGACTAATTCATTCGGGGAGAATTCTGAAGAGGCCTCATTAAGTCTAAACTGTTTTTTCCGTCTTTCAACGCACTTCTTTGCTAATTCCTCCACTCTTTCCTGATTAGCGATCCTACTTTTCATAGGGACATTCTCAGCATCACTTGGATTAAAATTCATACTCGGATTTAATCCCTTTATAATATATCTAGCTAAGCTTGAATTTAGATATGCCAAAAGGTAGTGATCAGACACCTCAACAGAATCAATATAGTAAGCTTTCTTGCTGTGGATACAATTTTTCGGCAGATACTTTGCTGTGAATTCGCTACTGAAGTCTCTGAACACTACGCCAACGTCAAAATAGTGTCCTATTTTTGAGAGTCCCTGATAGTGTTTGCCATGCTTGTCAGCATGCTCTTTTATGTTTCGGCCCTCATCTATCCATCTTACAACAGTATCTAAGTAATCATAATAGTCTACATCTCTTCCATTACTTACATACCATTGATATTTATCTCCAATTTCATCAGTTGGAACTTCCCACATCTTCCTCAAGTGAACCTTATTATCTCCGGTCGAAAGGCCGCTATAAACATCTGAATAATGATTCAAGAACTCATGCTTCTCAAATAATAATAGTATATTTTTTCCAAACCAATAGGCAAGGATTGTCTGAGGTATTTCATCAAAGGAGTTCTGGTTTAACACATAGATATCGTCATGCTCCTGACCACTCCGATGCGTCTCGGTGATCGTTTTTAACCCGCGGATCTTATCCTCATAATGAGCGTATTCCTCTTGCTCGTGAGTCATTCGATAGAATCTCGAGCTATCAAATTCTGAGGGATCACTATTTCGCAGTACGAAAGGAATAGTGTACGAATCTTTGGCTTGATCGAAGCCGTATCGTGACAGATGTGCGCCCTCGATAATCTGAACGTTTGAAACCAGTTCTTTTCGAAGGCCACGATAGCTATAGAGGAACATGAAACTCTCCGGCGTAACCATTGTGATGTACTGATTGCCAGCCGAAAACTCCGTACACCGTTCGATAAACGCTGTATAGAGGTCTCTGCTTCCTTGATAGTTGTCTTTCACGTACTGCTTGAGCGTCTCGCCCATTTTCCCGCTTCCGAGATACGGCGGGTTCGAAACGACGACTTCGTAATCCTCGAGAAAGACGTCCAAGAGTCGAACAGATTTCTCGACTTCTCCTGCAAACATTTCTTCGACAGGATCGTTCTGCTCGAGCGCCTCCACAGCCAACTCCGTAACCTGCTCGAGCAACCCCTCTTTCACCTGTTCCCACGATTCTTCCTCACCCGAGTACGACATCACCGAGGACTGCGTCGCCAACTTTCCATCACTGGTAAACTGTGCCTGGCCCGTCGAGCCAATCTCCTCGAGTTCCTCCTCGATGATCTCCTCAATCTGCTCCTCAATTCGAACAAGACTCCCCCATTCCCTAATATGCTCGAAACTCGTCCACACCTGCTCGAGCACTCGCCGTTCCAGCTCGGTATCTGCCCGCTCGAGCACCTCCTGTTTCTTCTCACCATTGACTAACACGGCGTTCGCCGAGACGATATTCATCCCCTCGATGGCCACCTCCGGGGCGTGGCTCTTGGCTTTCACATACAGCGCTAGCGCCGCAATCTGGGCCGCTCCTTCGTCGATGTCGATCCCGTAGAGGTTGTTCTTGAGGATCTCGCGCGGGATATGCTTTTCTGGGACGTCACCCTGCTCGAGGTACATCTCGTACAATACGTCGAACGCGTAGAACAGCATGTGGCCACTGCCACACGCCGGATCGAGCACCTTGATCTCGCGGACGTCCTTCGGCTCGCGATCGATCAACGACTCCTCGAGCGGCGCGAGGTAGAAGCACTTGTCCTCGTCGTCGATATTCGTCTCGTTGCCGTGCATCTCGAGCCACAGTCGCCCCAGCGAATTGTCGACCATCCACTCGACGATGTAGCGCGGCGTGAACAGCTGGGTCTTCGTCGCCACGTCCGTATCCTGTACCTTGTAGTTCTCCGAATCGATCCGTTCGTCGATCTCCTTACGCTCGTTCTCCCCGAAATACTGGTAGACCCAACCCATTGCCTCGTCCGACTGCCATACGTCGTCACCGAGTTCGTCGAGTTCCTCAAGTACCTCCCGTCGAATCGCAAAGTCCGGCTCAAGGGCGGTGTAGTCCGAGCCGTCGAACAACACTCGAATCTCCGAACCGATCTCTTGGTAGGCAAGATCCAGCGCTACTCCGAGTCCATCGTCCGGTGTATCGGTCAACTCCCCTGCGATCTCATCGACCGTGTAGTGCATGTACGACCGTCCGCCGTACTCCGGCCGCGTGCGGAGAGTTTCGGTCACTAATTCCCTCGCCTCGATCGTCTTCATCCCTACGAAGCGATTGAGATACTCCTTGGTCGCCTCGCGGATGTAGTTCTGGTAGGCTCGGCCGTAGAGTCCGTCGGTCGCCTCGAGTTCCCGTTCGAGGGCCGCATCAATCTCCTTTCGAGTTGCGATGTCTTCCACGGAGAGATGCGAGAGCGAACTCACCGGGACACGATCATCGTCGTAGATCCCGTAGCGCTCGAGCTGGCGTTCGAATTCCTCCTCGAGTGTCGACCGCGCACTTAGAATGGTGCTTCGGATGTCCGATCGATCGTCTGCGCTGAGTCCGTTTTGGTGGGTCGTAGCTGCCATAATAGATTGATTGTACGTTAGGTCGGGAACGGCGAAGCCATCCCCGCGCTGTATAGTCACTACCACAAACAGCATCCGTATGAAACTAGTGTTTCGTCGACTCATCATCTACGGTCACAGACCGGAAAGAGGCTACGTGAATCCGTGATCTCGAACAGATCACTGGTGCCATAGATGATAACAACGTATTTGCAATCTCCGTGAGGACTGCCGACCACAGCATGCCGAAGGAACGTAGTCAGGCGACGAGTATCACCGATCATTCGTGGTTCGCTCAACGATTGCTCAGAATCCTCGAGAATTTCGCCGATGAGTTCTCCCGACGAAATGCTCCCGCTCACTTCGAACAGGTTGCCACCAACGATACAATCATCGACGGCACGAAAATCGGCCAAGAGCCGGAACGATTCGTCGAGGAACACCTGATCTGGCCGACCCTCGAGGCGTTCGGATACGAATACTGGCCCCAGCCGTACTACTACCCACGGTGGGATCGACTCACGCCGGATTTCGGTATTCAAAATTTTGACTGTAGGGTTGACTGCACCGTTTTCGGCGAGGTCAAGACACCGAACAACGTCGACGAGGCGCAAGAGAACGTCACCAAATACCTCAACAGTGATTGTGCCGAACCGGCAATCGCCTTCGCCACTGATGGCGTGTTCTGGCGGATCGTTGCTCGTCCACCCAACGCTAAAGCACGGGAAATTGCCACCCTCGATCTCGCCGACGCATTTGCCCTCCTCCCGAGACGACACAAAGAACAGGAGAATTACAATGCGTTCCAGACTCGCCAGCTCATGGGTGACGTCGACGTGCTACGCAAATCTGCCGTCGAGAAGGACGCCAGCCAACACCTCTAACGGATCACTCGAAGTGTACCTCGACCTCTCCTTCCTCCTCGAGTAACTCGAGCACTTCCGTCCGAAGCCGATCAATCGGCGCATCGAGGTCGGATTCCTCACTCACGACGACCCCACCGAAGAACTCCTCGAGTTCGACGCGGTGGTGAGTGACGTCCTCGTCTTTCGGACGAAGCTTGTCGACGAGATCCCGAGCCGTCCGTCGATAGGAGTCGACGGTCTGGAGGTACTCACTCAACTGCTTGAGACTCGGGTTGAGATTCAGGTGCGAACGCCCGTCAACGTCGACGGAAATCGATGCATCCCCCATCCGGCTCGTCAACGGCTCGACCGCCGTCTCCAGGTCGTCGTTGTCGAGGTCAGCACCCAGGGCACGGACGTCGTCGGCTGCACGGGAGTACAACTCGTACCGTTTCGTGTAGAGATCCTCGTACGTCCGAGCGTAGGCGTTAGCGATCGTGTGATAGTCCGTCTCGACGTTCGACCAGTTCTCCATGATCGCCGTCGAATCGATCTCACCCTCGAGTTGCCTAGCTGCCTCGTGGACGTCGTCGCTAATCTCGACAAACGACGACGTCTGTTCGAGCGTTTTGAACTCTTCCCACTCGTTTTCGAGGAACTCACGATAGATTGCGTACTTCTCGAGTTTGCCAGACTGATCGAACTGGACGATTTTCTTCACCGTATCGACCAGGTCTTCCAGTTCGTCCTTGTGTTCGAGGAACGCGTTGATCTTTGCAGCAGACGTGCCCTTGCTGCGGATCCCTTCAAGTAAGGTAACGAGTCGCTTTGCCTCATCACGGAGCGGGAAGAAGGCGTCCTCGAGCTTCGTCTGCCGCTCTTTGCACTTCTCAATCCACTCACTCGAGACCTCCGAAATCCCCTGTGCGACTTCTTGATCGGTCTGTTTGACCTTTTTATCGAACAGGATGTCCAGGGTCTGTTTCGCTTCGTTTCGAACTTCGGGATCGACCGTCTCACGTTCCTTGAAGGAGGCATCCCGAAACTTCGAAATCTGCGTGAACACCTCCTGTGCACCGTCGTCGACGTAACTGTCGAACGTTTGTTCCTTGTATATCGCCATGATCGACCCGTTTCGGAACAACACAGCAGCCGCGAGCCTGACCACGTCGCGGCTCCATCCGTACGGTGGTTCCTCGAAATGCTCGATCAGTGCCTTCCCAGTTGGCACTTCGCCGGTTTTCTCACGGGAATCAATCTCGTCGGCCACCTCACTCGCGATCCGAGCTTCCGAATTCAATTCGCCGTTGATAACGACGTTCAACTCTTTGAACACTGCCGGGTTCGACCGCCCTTCGAGATCGCCGAACAGGGCTTCGATGTTTCGGTTGCTTACGCTTCCTAACCCATCATCGAGTTTGGTGAAGACGCGTTCAACTGCGTCTCGAGCCGGATCCTGGACGATTCGATCGAGTCGCGTGCCAGACTCCTCGAGTTTTGTCTCGGTGCCGTGGTAGATCAGTGTCCCCGTCTGGAAGCCGGCGTCGATATCTCGCTCGACGCTTCGACGCATCCGCGTGAGATCTTCCTTCTTCTGGTCGAGTGCTTCCTGCTCTTCGGAACTGGTTTGCTGGCCTCGCTTCTCGGAGACGATCTGCTCGATCTGGGTAATGCGTTTGATCCGACTCTTGATGTCGTCTGCATCGGTGTCGTCGGCGATCCAGTAAATCGTGTCTCCCTGGTCGAAACTCTGAGTTTTCAGCGTCCGCGGATCGACCTCCTCGTACTGCTGATGAACGGGAGAGTACGCGTGCAGATGAATGTACCCTTTGTCCGAAAGTTGCTCACCATCGGCCTCGATCGAGAGGGAAAACGCCTGTTCTCGGTACCGGACCGTATCGGCGTTGTCCAGGCTCTCGCGGACGAACTCTTTCGATCGACGCCGGATTTCTCCTTCGTTGACGTTGACCGAGGCGATTTCGTCCTCGAGTTTCCGTTCCGATTCTTGCAGGAACCGGTATCCTTCCTCGCTTCGGCCGACGTAGCCCTCCTCGACTAACTGCTCGAGTACCTCCTCGATCTGACTCTCGAGGGCACTCATGTCGCCTATCTCGTCGTACAGTGTCGTCGCGACGTTCGCTGCCGTATTCGGTATCCAGTCGAGTCGCTGGAGCAAGTAGAGTGATTTCAGTACTCGACGTGCTAACTCCTCGTCGACTTCCTGTGGGGCCGCATTAGCGATCGTCCGCTGATCGTCATCGTCGATGTCCTCGACGATCTCTTCGTACACCAGGTCGAGCGTAGCGAGCGATCCCAGTTCTCGATTTCGTAGGTTGTGTGGTTCGTTGAAAACGCTCTGTGTAACGTCGATGAGTGTTCGTTCTCGCCCCGTTAACCGATCGTCTGATCCTCGACCCCGTAGGGCGGCGAAGATCTGAGGGAGGATCTCCAGCTGGTAGGGCAGAAACGGGTAGCACTCGACGAAGGACTCCTCTTCGATGGATTCCATCTGACGGGACGAATGGAGTTTGTACCTGGCACTCAATCGCCCCTCATTCTCGTCGTACAACGACTCAATCGACGGGATCGCCTCCCCCTTCTTCTGCAGAATTCGATCGCGGACGACGTCCTCAAGGTTGTCGGAGATCAGATCAGTTTGATGCGGGAATCGGTCACCGACCTTTGATTCCTCGAGGTTCTTTGCGAGAACACCTGGGACCAACTCCTCGAGTTTCTCCTGTGACGTGACGCCGAGCCACAGTTTACCCATGCCCTGCTGGCCGAACTCTTCGGCGATGCTCTGTAGCTCGAGGAGCATCTGTTCGTCGTCACCGATGAACTGCGAGATTTCGTCGAGAAAGACGAAGTAGCGAACGTCCTGGTCGGTCTTCCGTTCTTTCTGGTCGACGTAATTGAGGATTCGTTCCGCCAGCGAGGCAGGAGTGATCTCAGGCTCCTCTTTGACGTTCGTTATCGCGTTTTTCGCGTCCTGTTCGTCGAAGTCGGGGACGGCATCGATAAGTCCCTGTTCGATCTTCGGCTCGACGAACGCCGCAGTTTGGCGAACGTCCTCCCACACCCGACCATCCTCAGCCTCTACTGCTTCCTTGAACGCTTCGTATCGCCCTTCATTTTCAAGATCCTCCTCGAGTCGAGCGACCCACGGCAGTTCTGCGTAGCCGCGTTTCCGATTGAACTCGCGGTTGATGACGTCGGTGATCGAATCTTCCCCCGCCCGGCTTGTTCGCGACCCGATTTGGAACATCAGCACTTCAGAATCGAACGTTCGACTCACGGCATCGACGGTCGCCTTTAGCGTCTCGTCTTGCGCTCGCGGTTTGAACGCATCTGACGCCGATCGGCCGTCGGGAAGGGTCTTATCCTCCAGTACGTAGCCGAGGATCTTCATGAAGTGGCTTTTCCCTGATCCAAAGAAACCAGAGATCCAAACACCCGTCTCGTCAGTTGGATTGTGTTCCGTCTCCCGAATCGCTTCCAGAATCTTCAGATAGTGTTGTTCGAGAGATCCGGTCAGCACGTACTCGTCGAGTTCCTGTTTAACTGTCTCCGTATCGTCTTGCTCGACCTTGACGACGCGGTTGATGTGCCTATCGATCTTCCGATAGAAGATGTCCTCAATCGTCGTAATGGTGTTTGAACTCATATTAGATCACCCGGGCGCGGTAGTATGCTCCCTCTGTTTTGTCGAGGAATTTTAAACTCTTGTCATCCTTGACCGCCGGATAGAATACCACGAACGGCGTCTCGATCTCGTTCTCCAGCTGCATGAGAATCGAGGAAATCCCTGCAAAGGGATACAAGATACCGGTTCGGTACACGACAGCGGTGTCGACATCACCGATTCGGCTTTTGATCGTTTCGGCAATGAGTCCCTGTTCATCAGTTCGCCCACCAAGAAGAACGGAAGAGAGTCCCTCGCTTAACTCACCTTCGTCAGCCTGCTCTTTCTCGATCACAGCATCGAGGATCCGTTCCTCTTCGAGGAGAGAAAAGACGAGATCACGCATATCGATGAGCTCGACTGATTGTCCCCGGTTCCGGAGTTTTTTCACGTACGCTTCCACCGTCTCTTCGACGGAGAGCTCATCTTTTGGCTCGTAGGTGAAGACTATGAACGGCACACCTGTCCGTCGGCCAATCCGTTCACGGTTGTCTATCGTAAGCGACTCGAGTTCCTCCATTCGCGATTGTACGTTACTCGAAGTCATCGATAACCTCGTTAATGTCGTCGAATACCGGTTCGATCCGTTCGGTGCTGCCTCGTTTTTCGTAACGGACGTATCGTGGACTAATTCCTTGTAGTCTCCGTCGCACCTCGTCTTCGTCAAAGAGAAAGAGTCGCCAATCGGGATGTGAAACGAGCTCATCGACGGTTTCAGCATCGTCCCCGTACAGTCGGTAGCAAACGTACGCAATCGCTTCGTCTGGCACGTAGAACACTGCAAACTCTTTTTCCTGTCTCCCTTTTAACAGCCCGAAGTTCTTGAGCGAGCTCAGATACTTCGTACTCGCTTCTTCGAGTGTACTCTGCGACCAGTCCTGTATCTCGGGGTGATCCTCCCCTAACTTGGTGATGTACGCCCGGATTTCGGGTGCCTGAATAAGAAGCGCTCCCGACGTATATTTCTCGTACAGGAAGTCGATTGTCAAACGATGTATGAGACTATTCTGGGAAAATTCGTAATAGAGAACCCACTCTTTGACGGAATCGTCGACATCTGAAGCAAGTACATGCATCAACGGCGTTTCGACGTACTCGTCTTCGCGGGGGATATATCGACGGGCAATCTCACGAAAGACATCTCTCCGATACTTGTGGGTATCCTTGTTCAGAATATTCTCTTCGATCACACGCTCTTTGACAGCGTCGAACGATTCGTGCTCGACGTATTTCTCGAGAACGCGCTTTGTTTCCTCAATGTACGTCGTGTTGTGCGCTATCCACGAATCGTACTCAACGTCGTCCGGATCTACTGGTTGTTTCATCATCGGTCGATGGCGTAGTAGGGCACTCGGAGAGTGGCTGCAGTCGACTGACCATACGCGAGTACACACCGACGAGCAACGTCACGGAGTGTGTTTCGTGATTTCAGGTCTGTTTCATCGTTAACCTCGCCGAGCAGTATCGTCGAGTCTGTCGCCGACGAAACGGGTTCAGCGTCACTGACGAGACGTTCAGACCAGCCTGGCTCTTTAATCGTCTTCGAGAGTGATTCGAGTACCTGGAAGGAACCCTCTTCATCTACTACGCTCTCGAGTTCGGCGTCGATCTGTGACTCGGCTGTCGGCCCGAGATAGAAGAGAGAAAGTGAATCTTCGGGAACGTGCTCTTGCTCCACCTTTCGACCGATGCGCTGTGCAAGTTCAATACGAGACCTCGTTGCCGTCTTGGGCGTTACCTCTTCGAGCCGGTCACGTCCGGTTTCGGTCAATACAATAGAGTCCCACCAATCATTGTTGCCGTCTTCCCCCAATCGTTCGATGAGGAGTCGATACGAGAGCACTTCACGCGCTAACGCATCCTCTACACCGAGTGATCCCAACTCGTCTTGAACAGCTGTGAGAGTCTCCTTGAGTGATCCGGTTGACATACCGTACCGATTAGTGACCGGCCCTATAGTATTCACGTGTCTTGGTTCCACGACTAGTACCAAGGTGTTTCACGGATTCGGCTAGAATAAATAATCGAGAGAAGCGGTCTTCAGGCCACACTACGTGAGTTCACAGCCGTTTTCGATTTCTCAGCCGTCGGAATAGAAGATAATTCTGGAAGTTTCCGGAAACAGGCGAGTTCATAGACAGAAACCGCTCGACTGCGTACGGTCGTCACGACTCTCAGAAGCCACACTAACTACTTTCCGGAAACGACCCGGTCATGCTTATAAGTCTTGACGAGAAATCAGTCTGTCACTACCGCATGATTCGCGATGCTCGCGTCCTTCGTGCCGGGTTTGTTCCCAGAGAAGTCGAGCATCGCGACCAGGAGGTCAACCACCTCTCCACCGTTCTCGAACCGATCACGAACGGGGAACCCGCCGAAACTGCTATCGTCACCGGCCCCAGCGGCGTCGGGAAAACCTGTATCTCCCAGTTTGTCACAGAACGCCTCCGAGAAGAGGTGCTCGACGTCGAGGCCACCTACGTCAACTGCTGGCGCAACTACACCAGATTCCGCACTCTCTACCAGATTCTCGATGGGCTCGGAGAAACCATCGACATTCATCGCCAGTCGACACCCCACGACGAACTGGTCGACCGACTCCAGCAGTACGACGGCCCTCGGAGAGTCGTCATCCTCGACGAGGCCGACCAACTCGAGGATGCAAGCGTCATCTACGACTTGCACAGTCTCCCCCAGTTTGCGATTATCTGTATCGCCAATCAGGAACAAGAGCTGTTCAGCCGCGTCGACGATCGCCTTGTGAGTCGGCTCCGCTCCAGCGAGCACGTCCGAATGGACAGCTACCACGACGAGCAGCTGTACGACATCCTGCAGGCTCGCGCGAAGTGGGGCCTCGACCAGGATGTCATCACCAACGATCAGCTCTACCGGATTGCGGACGCAGCCGCTGGTGATGCCCGTCTCGCCATCGGAATCCTCCGCTCGGCGGCCAGTAAGGCGGATCGCGAGAACACCGGGCGGATTACCGACGACATTCTCCTCGATGCTGCGACCGATGCTCGGGCCCAGATTAAGCAGAAGAGCCTCGATTCGCTCACACCCCACCAGCGAATCGTCTACGATATCGTCCGTGAGCACGGCCCGCTTGGGCCAAGCGACATCCACGACCGCTACACTGAGGAGGTTGATGATCCCCGGACGAAACGGACCGTCCGAACGTATCTCTCGAAGATGGCGCAGTACAATCTCCTCAAGGCGGAGGGTACGAGTCGAGATCGAGAATACTCCCTCGTCGATTCGACGACCGCATCAGCCACTCAATGACGAATGCCTTCGTAAGCTAGAATCAACCAATTGTGTATGGACCAACTGGAGTTCGCTCTCGACAAAATTGACGGCCATACTTTCGAGGATCTCTCGATGGCGTTTCTACGAGGAGAAGGATATGACGTCCACGAAAGCGGTGGATCAGGCTCGGTCGGTGAATGGGATGTCCATCCGACTGGAATAGTTGAGTTTGGGCACGAGATGCATATGAGATTATCCGGAGCTAAACTCTCCTAGTCCGGATTGCTCGTGTTCGAGCGCTTCTATGACGGTGGGGTCGTTGTTTCCGGGATTATTGACCCGTGTCGAGATCTCGTACGCCGCCAAGTCATTTTCTGGATAGGGCTGACAGAGTTCCTTGCGGGCGTCTGGGCCAGCAGAGAGCCATTCGGTCTCAGCGCTTTCCGGCAGAACGACCGGCATCCGGTCGTGGATCGGTTCCATCAGGTCGTTTGGTTCGGTCGTTAGAATTGTCACACACGTAATCGTGTCCGCTTCGCCCTCCCACACGTCCCAGAGACCGGCCATTGCAAACACTGGGCCGTTTTCTCGATGAATCCGATACGGCTGCTTCGGGCCACCATTTGCCGATTTCCACTCATAGAACCCCGATGAAAGGACAAGACAGGGCCGGGATTCCCAAGCACGTTTGAAGACACGCTTCTCGTCCGCTGTCTCCGAGCGAGCGTTGATGATTCCCTCTTGCGGTTCATTCGACCAGAAGGGAATCAATCCCCAGTGATATCGGTCGATCTCGTCGTCTGCCTCGTTCGTGATGACTTCCAAATCATCGCCCGGAGCGATATTGTAGCGTGGTGTGTATCCGCCGTCGGCGACAACCTCAGCATTGAACCGGGTCTCTAGGTCGTCCTGAGAGACGAAAAGGGAATTTCGTCCACACATACACAGAGATTCGCGGGGGACAGTCTTGAACGTATGTCACGGTCAGCAGAGAAAGTATGACCACTTTGTGACTCTCGAGGATCGTGACACGACATGATTAACCAACAGATGATCCCAGAACCCGCTGGCGTTGGTTAACCATGTGGATAGGATCTGACGATTCCGGAAGCGTTCCTGGAAATGGTGATTCAAATCGGTAAAACCGTATGACTGCGCCGCTGTAGTTCCCGAGCCCACACTCTTTCCTGAAACGCGGAAGCGACACGCCGCGGCTTATCGGGTTGGTTAGCATATAGTTGAGCATGTTCGAAGATTCCACGCCGACGTCGAACACGTCGTCGAAGCAGTTGGCGGTAAATCGGCCATCACGGGGGGCAGATCGGAATCAGAATCTCGTCGACAAAGCTGATCCAGGGGACGAGAACATCCTGCTTCCCTCGCTCGACGACGGCATCACACTCCTGGATATCGACGGTGGCCGTGGGGTCCCGATACTCCAGTCCCTCGTCCTCGATCACTTGCTCATGCACGACGGACCCGCATTCTGGGTTGATGCTAACGGTCACGCAACGACAACCGCCCTCGCGCAGATATCGCCCAGCCAACGACTGCTCGACCGTATCCACGTTGCGCGGGGCTTCACTGCCTATCAGCATTATGGAGCGGTCTGCGATCTCCCAAAGGCAGTAAATCAGTACGTCCGACAGACCACGACCACAGACGCCGGCGCGACGAATTCCCGGTCACCTGGACGCGACGATGAACCAACTCGGTACACCCCTTCACTCATCGTCGCTCCAGCCGTCGACGCGCAGTACCGTGCCGACGATACGCTTGGAGAAACCCATGCAGCGACACTCCAAGCGCGTACGCTCGCACGACTCGCTACCTACGCCGAGGGATACGACGTCCCTATTCTCGTTACCCGAACCAAGCCCGATGAGTTCACGGCATCTGTCGCAACGGCAGCTGAGCACCACTTAGAGTGTGAGCAAACGCAGATGGGGCCACGGTTCGTCGGTGACGAGTTCGAAACGCTCATCTATCCCGTCGACGGCGGTGCGTACTACCAGACGACGTTTGCCTACTGGCGGCAGCTGCTCGGTGCTCGTGCGAAACAGGTCGGGCTGGAACCAGCTGCACCCCCGTCCCCGACTGATGCCACTGATGACATCGGGCTGGGTGTGATTGCCGACGGATCGATCGCATCGCTCACCGCAAACCCACTCCTCGATGCGTGGACTGGTACTGTCGGTGCTGGAGGGCGATAGCGATGGGGCGGACCAATCCGACGTACCGGGACGCACTACGAGTCATCGAGGACCGTTGGTCGGACTTCCGTCGCGCGCTTCGTCGTCGCGACCAACCACGGTTCGATCAGCTGTTCACCTACGCCCGCGAGCACGCCGACGCGAGTGGGCTTTTGAACCACCAGAACCCGTTCATGCCGGCGCTCCTCAGCATCGATCTCGAACAGGAAGCGCGACTCGACAGCCTCGAAGATCGCCTCGACGATCTCGAGGAAGCGCGCGAAGCCGAATACGACCCGGAGGTCGACCCGCGCGATGGAAACGAGTAGCCATGCCGTTCACAATCGACTACCTCGATGACGGCCGCATCCTTGAATGGGAATCAGTAGCCAACGGTGCCGTCGTAACCGAACGTGACGACTACACACCGCGTTTCTATGTAGCCCCACGCTCACCCGATGTAGATATCGACCTCACGAACCTTCGAACGGTCTACGAGCGTCACCCGGATGTTGTCGCGACCGAGGTAGTCTCCCGGCGGACCGGCTTCCGTCGCGACGAGGAGGACGTTCTCGCCGTCGACGTCGGTCACATTGACCGCGTGACGACCCTCGCCCGGCAGGCACGCCAGTTGTCCGACTATCCGGTTGGGGATCTCGCCTGCTTCAACGTCGACCTTTCACGAGAGTTCAGGTACTGTCTCGAGAACGAGGTAAACCCGTTGCCGGCGAGCGACCTCTCCACACTCCGACTCAGCGTCCCGATAACGGAGACGAGTGGCGACGTGTACACTGAACTGTCCGTCGGCGGCGATACGGTTACAGGCCCGCCAGCAGACATCCTGACGGCAGTCCAGGCGGCGCTCGAGCAACACGACCCGGATGTCCTCGTCTGCTCGACGAGCCAGATCATTCCGACCCTGTACGGGATGGCTACCAGCGCCGGCGTCGACGACTTCTCGCTGAGTCGATGGGGTGGCGTCGATTACCAGCAACTCGCGAGTCGATCGACCTACGCAAGCTACGGACGGGTCGGGCACTCCCCGGCGCGATACAACGTGCCTGGGCGAGCAATCATCGACGAGAGTAACACCTTCTTTTTCGGCGAGACCAATATTGATGGCGTCCTCGACCTCGTCTCGCGGTCACGCAAACCGATTCAGGAGGCAGCCTGGGCGTCAATTGGCAACGTTCTCACAGCTATCCAGGTCTGCGAAGCCCACGAGCGAAAAGTCCTCGTTCCGTGGAACTCCTGGCGGCACGAGGCGTACAAATCGATGGGGATGCTCCACGACGCTGACCGTGGTGGGTTCATCTTCGCGCCGGAGGTCGGACTCCACGAGGATGTCCATGAACTCGACTTCTCATCCTTGTACCCGAATATCATCTGCACGCGGAACGTGTCACCCGACGTGATCCGGTGTGAGTGCCATCGCGGCCGCGACGATGTTCCCGGCCTCGGCTATTCGATCTGTGACGAACGCAGCTACCTCGTCGATGTCCTCCAGCCGATTATCGATGCGCGTGAGGAGATCAAGGCCGCGATCCGTCGCGAACAAGAACGGGACGACCCTGGCGAGGAACGCCTCGAAGAACTCGAAGGGCGGTCGGGAGCCCTGAAATGGATACTCGTCGCCTGCTTCGGGTACCAAGGATTTAACAATGCGAAATATGGGAGAATTGAGTGTCATGAGGCGATCAACGCATTCGCTCGCGAAATTCTGTTGACGGCGAAGCAACGCCTCGAAGCTGGTGGCTGGCGTGTCGTCCACGGCATTGTCGATTCGATTTGGGTGACACCGGATCCGGACGTCGACGACGATCAGCGAGAGAATATAGACGCGCTTGCGACCGAGATCACCGAAGCAGTCGACATTCGTCTCGAGTACGAAGCCCACTACGATTGGGTGGCGTTCGTGCCCCAACGCGAGAGTGACGCCGGTGCGTTGACGAAGTATTTCGGAAAGGTCGCTGGCGAAGACGAGTTCAAAATCCGTGGCATTGAATCCCGACAGCGGTCGACACCGTCGTTCATCGAGAAGGTCCAGCGGGAGTGTCTCGAACGGCTCGACGCAACTCGATCCCCAAGAGCCGTCCTTGGTTGCCTCAAACGGGCAATCAAAACACTCCATGGGGGTGGGGTGCCGATGGAGCAGCTCGTCGAGCGGAACCGAGTCTCCAAACCCCTTGAGGGCTATACACAGAACACCCAGAACGTCGCGGCCCTGAAGCGTGCTCGCGACCAGGATCTCGCAGTTTATCCTGGCCAAGATATCAAGTATGTAGTCGTCAACGACGAGAAAACCTCGCGGGAGCGTGTCGCCCTCGCCCACGAAGAGTTCGATGCGTACGACTCGTCGTACTACGAAACCCAGCTCATCCGTGCTGTTGAAAGCATTCTCTCCCCGCTCGGGTGGGATCGAACAGATATTCGGCGGGAACTCGCCGAGACACAGGAGTTGGATCTGACAGAGTTCGCAGGTGCTAAGTCTAAATGACCAGTCATCGGAAGGGGTTCCACTCTCTTCCAAACAAGCTGGAGGATTTGTACCGACATATCGATACAGGGGGACACCCCCCTATGTCCGCATAATTCCCCGAAGAGCAGTTACAGATATAGAAGAAAAAGAGCCCTCGCCCCCCACCATGTCCGCATAAATCACTCGGAGATGTTTGAGACGACGTTTCATCACCCCCCACCACGTCCGCATAATTAGGCCGCAAGAGCGTCAGACGCTCTGTCTTGCGTCGGTTTCTCACTAGATGTGACTCATCCATTCACAAGAAACTAACTACTACGGTCCAAGTATCCCCCGGAGCATTTAGTTCTTTCCTTAGTCTAAGTCTTTTGCCGGATCTCTGCGAGGGAGCGGTTTCTTGGTCCGCCATTATGCGGACGCAGTGGGGGGAGGGGGTATAAACCAATCCGGCTATGCGGACACACTGGACGCTCCGGACAAGGGGGTTTTATTAGACTTCCATACTATTGGTGTCGCATAACATGGCCGGTGATGAAACGAACTCAGAGAATCCCTACAAGACACTTGACAGCAATCCCTACGGCACGTCGATTGAGATCTTCGCCGATGAAAGTGTCTTGAAAGAAGATTGGCAACCTGAGAAGCTCCCCGAGAGAGAACCTGAGCTCGAGGAGATTAGGAACGCACTCGCCCCCGCAACAAGAGGGGTGAACGCACACAATCTATTTCTCTACGGGAAAACCGGCCAAGGAAAAACCGTTGCTATCGACCACGAAATCGAGTTGCTCCAAGAGTACGCCGACAGTAGTGATGAACTCAATCTAAGTGTCATCAAGACGAGCGCGAACAATCAAACAACGAGCTATCAACTCTGTGCGCATCTCATCAAGGAGATCCGTGGGGGGACGAAGAAGCCGAGTGGTATCGACCAACAATCGATGTTCGACCTCCTCTATCAAGAAATCAGCAATCTCGAAGACACCGTCATCATCGTCATCGACGAGATCGATGCAATCGGAAGTAACGACGAACTCCTGTATGAGCTCCCGAGAGCGCGGAAAAACGGCCACATCGAGGATCAATGGGTGAGTGTGATCGGGATTAGCAACAATCTCCAATTCCGTGATAATCTTTCGCCGAAGGTCAAAGACTCCCTCTACGATTCTGAAATCGAATTTGCTCCGTACAACGCCAATCAGTTGACGACAATTCTGGAGCGGCGTGCGGAACGTGCTTTCGTTGATGGTGTTCTCGATGGCGAGGTTATTCCGTTGTGTTCAGCATTCGCTGCCCAAGACGAAGGCAGCGCTCGACAGGCAATTCGTCTCTTGTATAAAGCGGGCGAATTAGCGCTCAACCGTGATGATGAGGGCGTAGTTGAACAACACGTACGCGAAGCTCGCGATATCCTCGAACGGAAACGAATTGAGGAAGGGATGCGAAGTCTGACGACACAGGATCAGTTCGCCCTTCTCTCTGTCGTGGCACTCGAGATTGACGAAGAGACGCCGGCCCGGACGCGCCAAGTATTCCAGAAGTACAAATCAATCGTCGACCGGCTAGATGGGAATCAACTCGTTGAGCGTCGCGTCCGTGACCATCTCCAAAGTCTCGGAATGCAGGGATTCCTCCTCGCTGAAACTCGAAACACGGGTATTCAGGGTGGGTCTCACTACCGGTTCGAGCTGAAAACAGATCTCGAAGCTACTCTCGATATCCTCGGTGAAGACGACCGCATTGATGATGTCGTTGAGGACCTAGTTGAAATTGCGTCTGCGAAGCGACTGATGTGAACTACCCCACCTACCGCTCACCTGACGGCTCGCGCTTGAGGGTGGGGCTTCCTGTTTCGACGACGCGCTTTGCAGATACGGACGTATCCACAGGGAGCGCAGTCTCCACAGGCGGTGATTCGGAGCGTCCCGCTCCTAACTGCTTGATGCCGCGAGAAAGAATGTTCCACGCTGCGTTCGCGTCTCTATCTGCCTCGAACCCGCAAGCGGGACAGGAGTGTTCGCGGACCCATAGCGGTTTCTCAGTCGAAACGCCACAGGACGCGCACTCCTTGGTCGTCCCGCGTGGATTCACGGCAACGAAGTACGTTCCTTCGCGCTCGCACTTGTATTCAAGCATCTGTAGGAACGTCCCCCACGCCGCACCTGCGCGGTTCCGCGAGTTGCCCGGTAGTTCCACCAACCCCTTTGCGTCCAAGTCCTCTACGGCCACGAGGTCGTATTCGTGGGCGTAGTAGTTCGACAACTTGTGCAAGAAGTCGCGGCGCTTGTTCTTCAACTCGGTGTGGCGTTCGGCCACGACGTGACGTTGTTGCTCCCAATTCGCAGACCCGTGTTCCTTCCGTGAGAGGTTGCGCTGTGCACGTTCCAACCGCTCGCGTTCATTGCTCAAGTCGAGCGATTCAACAGTAGTCCCGTCAGTGTCGTGAGCGTACTTGATAATCCCTACGTCAATACCGACGCATCGCTCAGGATTCTCGGGCTTCTCCGGCGGGTCGTCGGGGGTTTCGACGCCGAGGATGGCGTACCACGTACCGGTGGGTTCGCGTTTGACGGTGACGGTCTTGATGTCGGCGGCGTCGGGTAGGTCGCGGTGGAAGGTGGTGGGTATGTCTCCGAGTTTCGAGAGCCACAGTTTTGTCCGACCGCTCGTGTTCTTGAGCTTGAAGCCGGATTGACTGTAGGTGAAACTGCGGTACTCGCCTGGTGCTTTCCACTTGAGCGTCCCGACGCGGTAGCCGTTCTCCTTGCGTCCTCGGAGCGTCGAAAGGTTGTCATACAACCGCTGCACAACTTTCTGTAGGACTTTCGAGTGAACTTGTTTCAGGTCATCCCACCACTTCTTGAGACTCGGTAGGAGCTTCTGCTCGGAGTACGCCGAGGTGTCGTCAGTGCGGTTGAGTCGGTGAAGGAAGTGGTTGTAGACCTGTCTACAGGTATCGACAGTCCACGCTAACCGCTCTTCGAGAGCGTCGGACGGTCGGAGTCGATACCTGTAGTTGTAGTTCATCTACGAGCGTTCTTCGATGAGTTCGTCGAGTGCCCCGCGAACGAACGACGAAAGGTTGAGGTGGTTCTCCTCGACCCACTCGGCTTGGTCTTCGCGGATGGTGATGTTCTTCCGTCTCACTACATGCGCATTATGTGCATTATGCGTATAGTTGTTTCGATTGTGTGGGTCTGTGGGCTGAACGTGTTTGAGAACCGTGCGGCGCTGTATCCCCTCCCTACTCGCTCGCTTCGCTCACTCGTTGAGGAAGGAGCCTTAGCGCCTCAATTCAGGTAATATCGCCGTTTTCTCAACTCAGTACTGTAATCGGTCAGATGAACTCGTTAACCAACAACCGGCTGGTATTGATTCTCTGTTGGTTACTTCAGGTGGTCACATCTCCCGATCGATCTCGAGCTTCCGCATGGCTCGTTCGAACACGTCGGGATGTCGATGCGCGAGATTCTCGAGATGATTCCGAATAGACTGCGCCGGGTCGACGTCGATATCATCCGTATCCTGGAGTTCACGCCAGAACTGATGCATCTCTTCGCTCACGGAAACACCTATTGTGTGATCCTTTACCCCAGTGTTGAGGGCGTCATAGTAGGGTTCGGTATCGAAATCCGACGAACCTTGTTGGTCCACTCGATTCTTTTCCTCCGCTGCGTCATCCATCGCCTCGCCGAACGGATTATCGTTGCTCATATGCCCTTATTCTTAAGCTTAATATTAAAGATATTCGTCTAGCGTCTCATTCGTGATTTCGACGCCTTGTTCGGCTGCGAACTGCTGTGCACCAGCCCGGAATGCGTGATAGCACTTCTGTCGAGTATCCCGTGGGGTTCCATCGCTGACCTCGACGACCGTGTCGATGGCACTCGCCGTGTAGGGGTCGGACGGGTATCCAGAATCGTACTCTTCCTCACGGGCCCAGGCAAGCCACCTGGCGATGAGTTCCTCAGTTTCTGCAAACCCAAACCGTTCCAGCGTCCGATCCTTCGCGACGAGCCGAGAACTGAGTGTCTCACGCAGTTCGTCGATTCGACCACCCGCACGTTCCGTTCCGAACAGGAAGAGAATGAATACGGGTTCACTTTCTCCGAGGTCACCGACGCTCTGCAACGCAGCCAGTAACTGCTCGAAGGTTCGCGTATTCCGAGCTGCATCCTCGAGCTGGTCGACCTGAATAATACACGCGATATTGAGGGCCTCGAGCTGGTCGGCAACCTCCTCGACGATCTGTCGAACTTCATCTGTAGCGTGGGGGTATGACTCTGGAATCTCGAGGTCATCGTACTCACTGAGTTCGTCGAGAAGACGCGTATAGAAGCGACGTGTTGTAATTGACTCGACCTCGCGTATTCGAGCGACTCGGAACTCCTCACTCCGCGGGCCCTCTGAAAGAGCATCGTACACGAGGTCACGGAAGTGAGATTTCCCAGCGCCCCGTTCATCGATAATCGAGATATGACCCGCTCGATTCAGGATGTGGCTCGCGACTTCATTGAGTAGATCTTGATTCGCACGTACCGCAATACTCGCGTCAGGAAGTGTTTCAGCCGTGAATGGAATCCGCTCTGGCTTGATGCCGAGTTGATTCGCATAGTCTTCCTGTGTCTTCTCTGTTTGATCGAGGGCCTCCGTGAATTGGTCGCTCATAGTGGCTCCACATACTGAACCAACTTAAATCTAATTTGAATATTAATCTTAAGATTAACATCCGGTGGTTCGGCCACTCTCGAAATCGAGAATCTCTCGAGATCTGATTCGCTCGAAAACGGGAAAGACATCCATCATACTGCAAGAAATGGATACTGGTACCTGTGGAAAGGAGACGATGTGGTTAACCAACAGTCACGCCAGCAACCCCTGACTGGTGGTTAATCCTTACGAACTCGGGTTCACTGGACCCTTGTACTGAGATTTGATTTTGTCACCCTCTCGCCACTGCCAGTAGTAATACCGATTCCCGTTGATTTCCTTCTCCGTCAGTGTGGCTTTCGTAGGGACGTCTTCAGGCAGGCCCTCAGGACGTTCTTGAGAATCGTCTTTATCATCAGCCTCGTTCAATCGCGCCTCTCGCTCTCGATATTCTGCGAGTGCATCAGCATACTTGGCAATAGACCGGAGCGTTTCCGCATTACACTCCTCGAGTGAGGACGCTACTTCTTCGGGTATCTCGGGTGGGATCGTTGGTTGTGAGTACGACATGGAATCGGCTTAACCAACAAACGGGCTCAATGGCTTAGGTTTGTTGGTTAAACTAGACTCTCGATTAAGACTGACTTCTACTTCCCGACGCTCTTCTTTCCACACATAGGAGATTGTGGTATAGCAACCGACCTGTCCCTATTCGAAACCCTGTGATAACCAACAATTACACATTTGGCGATAGTTATATGACTTATTGGCTGAGTTGTTGTTGCCGTGCCAGTTACGCGGGCAAAATCATTTGAGTCCCTCTACGACGAAGTCCGTGACTATGACCTCGTCATCGTTCCTGATGCACCGCTTGCCAGTGGGTTGAACCGACGTCTTGATCGGGCTCATCTCGGTGTATTTGCCATCACGCCACGTCGACTCGCAGCGGGCCGCCGCGAACGCGCCGAGGACCGGAGCGCCTTTCTCGAACTCGTAACGACTACCGACCTCGAGTGGAAGCAGGCTGCATACGCGATAGGCAACACGCTCCAATGTTGGGAGCATCAGGGCAGCGTTGACGCTGTTCTCGACTACGACGCCTACACCGACGCCGCGACGGAGACTACCGTCGAACAGCTCTCAACGCTCGACACGACCTCCCGCCGACTCGGCGAGTACCAGATCGACGACAGCAAAGACGTCGCTGTCGTCGGCCACGACCAACTCACGACCCTCGAACGATCGATTCTCCCCGCGCAGTACGATACGTTCGATCCGTTCACCGATGCCGCATTCGACCGACCGCCGTTCCACATTTTCGACTCAAGTACAGCAATCGTTGATGCTGTACTCGACATCGTTTCCTCTGACAACGCAGAAGACGTTGCCGTCGTCGTGGATCGCGGCAGTGAATACCCAACACTCGTCGAGAGTGCGCTCGAAGCCGCCGACATTCCGTTTATCGGTGGCCCTGGATTCGCCGACGAACAGCACCACCGCGGATTCGTCCAGTTCCTTCGCGCCGTCACTCGCGGGACGGAGACGCGCGTGAGAACAATTCGTTCCGTCCTCTCCCAGCTCGGGATCGCTGTCGACATCGAACACGACGACAAACGGCTACAGGATGTCGACGCCGACAGTCTCAGGTGGTTCCAGGAGTTCAGCGCGAAGATCGGCGAGACCACGTTCGCTGGAGCACTTACAGTGTACGAACGACAGGCCGAAATCAGCCTCGATGCGTTCCGAGATGAACTCGAGGCGCTCGGGATCGCGACTGACGCGGTCACCAGACAGGACATCGATCGGCTTGAATTCTACCTCCAGAGCTACGAAGTCCCTGTCGACCGCGAACACGAAGGGGTTCTCCTGGCCGACGCAAAATCCGCGGCCTACGTGGACCGCCCCGTCGTATTCTATCTCGGCCTCGACGAAACGTGGACTCACTCTCCACCTCGTCGCCCGTGGGTCGACCGTGACGCCGAATTCACTCGGAACCTGACGCAGTTTCAGCTTCTCCTCCAGAACGGCACCGAACAGTATTATCTCGTTCAGGACACCATCGGTGGGTCGCCCGCGACGCCGTGTCTCTACTTCGAGGATCTCATCGAGGACGACTTCGAACGCTTCAGCGATCTCGCCTCAGTGACTCTCGGACGGGCCTTCAGTGCGGCACGAAACGGGTTCGAGAAAGAATCGCTTGACGTCTCAACGACGCAGATCGATACCGTCAGCCAGTCCAGTCTGAGTACGTACGTCAACAGCCCCCGTGATTACCTCTTCAGCCGGCTTGTCGACGGCCCTGATAAAGACTACTTCAAGGAGGGGAATCTCTTCCACGACTTCGCCGAGTTCTATGTCAACCATCCCGATTTGATCGACGAGGAGACCATCGAAGACCTTGTGGACGTGATTCTCGAGGAGGCGGGATCATTCGTTCGGCGCGTCGACCGTCCAACGCGCCGTACCAGGTACCGGATCGGACTCGAAACCATCGTCGAGCTACTCGACGAACGCACCCCGGAGGGCGACGACCTGCTCACTCCGAATAGCGGGTGGGGGCAGAATTTCTTCGCGGACCATTTTGGCAGAGCAGTCGATTCACCGTTCACGGAGCGCTGGTTCGAAAACGAAAATCTCGGACTGAAAGGCAAGATCGACCTCGTTCATGGTCCGACTCACCTCCTCGACTACAAGAGTGGGCGTCGGAAACGGGCGTCCCGCGTCGTCAAGAACTCCGCGCTCGATCCACCAAGCGATACGCCGAACTTCCAGGCACTTCTCTATCTCGCCCACCGCCGTAGCGAGCGCCCAGGAGAGCGCCTGCAGTTCACGTTCTTCCACTTTCTCGAGACGCTCGACGACGTCGTCGCCGGCGAGGCGGACTTAGATGAGACGCTGACCACCATCGAATATCACCCGACCCCGTTCGAGGAGCACGCCCGGTCGCGGGCCATGTTCGAAGCGCTTCGCGATGATGGGGCGAAGAACTGCCAGAAGACGCTCTCGAAGATGGAGTACGCTGATTACCAGTCCGCGTTCGAGACGGCCCCGCTACCGGCGACACGCGACAGTGACGAACTCATCGACTCCGAGTTCGGGCAGGCGATGCAAACCCGACTGCAGGAGTGTGTCGGCGAGTACAAATACGTCTCGTCGGGCTGTAAACAGCTACTTCGCCAGCTGGCACGAGTTCGGAGTCGAAACTACTTCGAAGAGGATCTCGACGCCTTCGAGACGTTCGTCACCGAGCGTATAACGGAACTGAATCAGCGACGGGCTGGCGAAGAACGCTTCCCTGTGAACGGGCTCGCCGGTGAACCGAACTACCGTCGCGTGGACAACCGCGACCTCCTTCTTGACCATGACTGAACCGAATCCACAACAGCAGGACCTCATCGACAGCACCGACGGTTTATACCTCGTCGACGCCGGCGCGGGAACGGGCAAGACGTTCACCATCACGCGCCGCTATGCCAACATCGTCGACGAGGACGACGTCGCCCCTGAGGACGTGCTGCTGGTGACGTTCACGAACAACGCTGCAACCGAGATGAAGGACCGGATCGTCGGCCACTGCGAGTACGGGATGCGCGATCTCGCAGACGCGCCGATCCAGACGTTCCACGCGCTCTGCCACGATCTCCTCCAGGAGCACGGCTATGCCGCGCCGACGCACCTCGGGCTCGACGACCGCATCACGGGCTCGACGCGCATCGTCGAGAACGACCTTGTCGAGGAAGCCCTGTTCGGGGAGTTCATCGGCCGGTTCAGCGACGACCATCCCGAGTACGATGACTACTTCCGTATCGTCTCGAATCCGACTGAACTCCTCGGTCTCGTCTCACAACTCGCCTCAAAGGGCGTGTTCCCGACAGCCGACGGCTGGTATCGGAACGGCGAACGGTATCTCGACGGCGACTTTGAGGCGTTCAAATCGCTGTTCGACGAGGTAAATGAGCCACAGAATGGCGGGAGCAAGCAGTCACGGCTTCGCTCGAAGCTCAACCGCTATGAGAAGAACAAATGCTACCTGCCAGACGCCCCTGAGAAAACCGAGATTCGCGGACAGGGCACGAAGAGCGTCCCCGATCCTGTTGCTCGGATGGTGTTCGATACTGACCGGGAGGGTCTCAAGGCATTCGTCCACGACGTCTACTACGAGTACCTCGAATTCGCGCTCGGCCGGAACTACCTCAACTTCGGCTTCCTCCAACTGTTCGCGTTCGTTCTGCTCTGTGAGGACCACGCACTTCGTGAGTCCATTGCGTTCGACTACGCGATGGTTGACGAGTTCCAGGACTCCAGCGAGATCCAGTTCAAACTGACACTGCTGCTCGCGGGCACGAACAACCTTTGTGTCGTCGGCGACTGGAAGCAAAGTATCTACGGCTTCCAGTACGCCGAAGTTGAGAACATCACTGCCTTCGAGGACCGGCTCAATCGGTTCGTCGACGAACTGAACGCCGACCACGAACGGGTCACCTTCGACACCCGGCCGATTCACACCATCGAGCTTATCGAGAATTATCGGTCTACCCAGGAGATCCTTGACTTCTCGGAGCACGGACTACTCGTTCCGGCGGCGAACCGGGACGACGTCGATGTCGAGGCCGTCCAGGATCGAATCGTCTCACTCTCGACGAACGCCGAGCACGAGAACACACAGATCGAAGCGATCGCGAGCCCGGAGGAACACGAGTCGGTGGTCGCAAAGATACAGGAGATCGTCAGCAACGACGCCTACCAGGTTGAGGCCGATGACGGGTCGCTCCGGACACCCGAGTTTCGAGACGTCGCTGTTCTTACGCGAACACGAGAGTTCGGCCGCGACCTGCTGCAGACCGCCGAGGAATACGGACTGCCGATGGCGTACGAGGGTGGGATCGAGCTGTTCCGAACCCCTCAGGCGAAACTACTGCTGGCGTGGCTCCGCATCCTCGAATCCGACACCGACCGTGGCTGGGCGGTCGTCCTCGAGGAAGCAGGCTACACACTCGACGAGATCAAACACGTCCTGGAGACCGAGGCATATCCCGAGAACATGCGCTCGTTCCGCAAGAAGCTGGCAGAACTGGAAACGCTCGGCGGGGTGGCAGAACGCGTCTTCTCGCGGCACGGGTACGACGGTGCCACGGCCGACGTCGTCCTCCACACGATTCAGTCAGTACACACCGCGACGACGCTAACCCGGGGAGACCTTATCCGGTTCATCGAGCGCGGCATCGAAGCCGGGAGCACCCACGACGTCCACGCGAACGCCGGTGCGAACTCGGTCACAGTCCAGACGATTCACGCAGCGAAGGGGCTCGAACATCCGATCGTCGTTCTCGCGAACATGAACAGCGGGCGATTCCCGCCATCGGGCGGAGGGAGTGGAACGATCACGTTTCAGGATCCGGTCGGACTCCGACAGCGGAAACGCTACGCCGAGGCTGATGGCCTCCCCCACGTGTACGATGACTGGCGGACTGACGTCCTCCGTCGGTGTCTGCCTCGAGAGTACGACGAAGAACGCCGACTGCTATACGTGGCAATTACGCGCGCTGAGAGCCACGTGATATTCTCGGCCGGGGAGGATCCGAACACGTTCCTCGAAGAACTCCCAGTCGACATCGAAGCGTGGGACACTGAACCCGATGCAGACACCCTCGACGAAACTGAGCAGACAGAGTTGCTGATTACGGTACCGACACCGGAGGGACCGGTCGGACACTCACCGCATTCACTGATGCGTGAAGACGTCTTCAAGGACGTCGACGATGGTATGGGGAAGGCGTTCGGCACCGACGTCCACGACTTCGCGGAAGCGTACGCGCGAGGTGAGGAAGTCGAACTGGAACCTGACGACCCTGGCTGGGACGACAAACAGCACGTCATGTCATTCCTCGATAGCCTATCGGGTGACCTGCTCGTCGAGGAAGACGCCTATCTTCCACTCAATGTCGACGGGACTCGCGTGATGATCTCCGGGATCATCGACCTCATCCACGTTCGGCCTGACCGCGTCGAAGTAGTCGACTACAAGACTGATCGTGGTCGACACGCGGAAGCCGAGTATCGGAAACAACTCAGTATCTACTATCACGTGCTCCGGGAGCTGTATCCTGAGCACGAGATTTCTGCGTCGATCTTCTACACCGCCGATGGCGTTCGCGAAGAGATCAATCCACTCTCACAGGGAGACCTCGTCGATGTCGTGAAGGCGGTGTCTGATGCGGAATCACTCCAAGCCACTTCTCAGTAGGAAGTACCCGTTAAGTCGAATAGTGGAACGAAAATCGTCACTCAAGACTATTGATAATGGGTTCGGTGTTGGTTTAATCTTAAAGTTAAGATTAATCGCGCTTTTGTTCTGAACGGACGGCGCCGTTTCAATGGGGACCTGGTATTAGCGCAAATCCTCATACTTTCCAACGTAGCTGGTCACTGAGATGTTGAAATAGGCGTGCTGCATAAAGAGGATGAGTTCAGCGCGGTGATCGAGTTTGGTGCCTGGTTAGTCTAATGAATCAGCCGTTCAGTAGAGATGCTTACTGATTGTGTCACCCAATCAAATCTGGGTTGTGAATTATGCCCGTTGATCAACACTATTGCGGGAGACTGATTGGGGGTTGACGGCCCTCGAGAGAGAGATTCTTCAGCGAAGCGAGCTACGGGTAAATCATCGTCGCCCACTCGAGCCATCCTTCAACGTGGTCAATTTTCGCGGGATCGCATCGTGGATAGGGGAAGTAGACTGTTTGTGTGTCTCCTAAAGCAAGATCGACACTTGTTTCTGTACTTTGGCCAGCGTAGGCCACCGTCGTTTCGTCGAGATACGCCTTCATGCGGGGGAACAGTCTAACGTCCTCTGTGTGATCGTTAGTAACTGTCCCAGCGTATCCATACACCGGAGCGTCATCGTACGTTCCAATCTGCCCCCACTCCCCATCGATCGTCACGTACTCCTTGGAGGCGATCCCGATATCGTCTACCCCACCTCCTTCGACGGTGAGCGTGTACCCGTCTATCGCGTCAGGATCTCCCTCAGAACTCACCACTGTGAACAGGTACGTCTCTCCTTCGTCGAGCCCGTAACCTCGATCCCAATCGAACGAACCGTCGGAAAACTCTGCTGTAACCTTCGGAATATTTCCACTATCCCAAGTCGAGACTCGACCCCGAACACCGTACCGACCGCTCTCGACATCTCTGAAAAATTCGTGGTCAGTAACAAGCTCCGCGTAAAATCCCTCGACATCCGATTCGAGCGATTCACCTTCGGCACAGATCGGGGTGAAATCGTCGTCGAACGTCTCCGCGGCAACCGTCTTGACGTCCCGGTCATCCTCGGGGGTCAAATCAGATCCATCATCCGGTATTGAATCACGTGAAAGACACCCCGCTACGCCAGCAGTTGGCACCGTGATCAATCCATGTAGATACCGTCGTCGTCTCATTTGTTAAGTTATTGAAACCCTGTCGGAAATAGTTATTTGGGGAACTAAAAGAGGGGTTGTAGGTACACCTGTGAGATGCATAGTCTTGACTGAACGAAGCACTTTCATACTAATGCTCGAGGAGAGCCACCGGCGCGCAGTACCGCCGTTGTCTATCAGGAGTCGTCCTGCCCTTCGAGTGCGTAGATTCCTTCGTCCGTCGCCACAAACACGGATTCGCCAACTAGATAGTTCCGAATCATCCCATCAACGGTCCCCTCCCACGTTCGCTCACCGCCCGAATCAACACCGATTAGTCGATTCGCCCCAGCACGGACGAACACAGTGTGATCTCCTGCACCTTTCGCTTCGACGATGGTCATTGCTCGGATCGGGCCACCATCGACCGTCACACTCCAGTGTTCGTGGCCGGTCGCCGCCTCGAGGGCACGGAATCGGTCCGTGCCGACGTACACCACTCCGTCGTGGACGTCCACGAACGGATCTGACTCCTCGTCCGGGTGCTCGAGCGATTCCAACACCAGGTCTCGCTCGCCGGTCGCAACGTCGAACGCATACAGACGCGACTCGTGTCGATCGGTGTTAGTGAGCACGAACAACCGGTTCGATGCGATTCCCGCAATTTCCGTCTGCACATCGTCCGCTTCGAAAGGCTGACGCCACACCTCGTTGCCGTCGACGACCGCGACAACATACTCTCCGGTCACGACGTACGCGACGCCGTTCGAAACCGCCGCATCGATGATCTGCGCGTCTCCATTATCGGGCTGGTATCGCCAGCGCGTACTCCCCTCGTCCCGCTCGATCACGACGAGAGCAGCGTTTTTCTCGACGTAGACGGCGTCGGCGATGTCGACGATTCTGGAACCACTAGTGGTCTCGTCCGATTCGTCGATCCCGTCGGTCCACAGGCCCTCACCAGTTTTCGCGTCGAATGCTCGCACGACGCCGACATCACTGGCGACGTAGACGGTTCCGTCGACGACGAACGGGCTGGTGCGCCCGGTCCCCACCGTGTCGGCACGCCACCGCTCTTCGCCATCCGTATCGAGCCCATACAGGCCGATACAGTCGTCGTCGGTGCAGTAGCCGAAGTAGATGCCCGTTTCCGTAACGGCGAGTTCCGAGTAGGCGTCCATCCCTCCTGCTTCCCCGTAGACCCACCGGCGCTCGCCAGTCGTGGCATCGAGTGCGACGATCTGCCCGTTGGAACGCTCCCGAGCGAATACTACGCCCTGCGATACGGCATCGAGTTCCCCGCCTGTGTCGTAGCGCCACTGGTACCCGGTATCGGAACCATTGTCGGTGAACCCACCGAGGCATCCACCCAGCACCGAACTCCCGATCACGCCCGTCACACCGAGCGCCGTCCGTCGATCCATGATTGGGTTTATCTAGTTAAGATATGAATATCTTGTGTGGCACATGTCGGATTTCTTTAACTCCGAGATATGGTTTGTGATCCAGCACTGTTCAGACAAAACCGATCAATCGCACGTGTAGTGAACGGCAATTCCACAGAGGGGGTATCTACAAGAGAGGAGTCTAATGAAAGAACTATTCCTTCTTGACTTGTTAGTAGGCTATTGGTTTACCGTAATCTACATCCTGAAACGGTGTGCAGCACAACAAAGTCGCTCGTTCTACTCACTCAGTGCGGAACCAACTGATCCGTACGAATGTGAATTGTTCAAAAGCATTCGAGGAGCGTACCACTTTCAACGGGGTCGGGCATCTCCTCTTCGCTAACACTGTATCTGGCTTCTGTACGGACGATGCCCGTTTCGTCGATGCCATACCCGGCAGCGCCAGCACCATCACCAACAGAAGGGGTGGTGCCATCGCTGAGAGTGCTTGTACTGGTAAAGAACCGGATATAGACGAGAGTTATGGCGTTCTCGGTCTGTTTGATTCGCGTCTCGTCCTCCTCGACGCGGATTCCGGCACCTCGTAGCTCGTCCCGGTACTTTTCCACCATCGAATTGTGGAAGTACGCGTTCTCGTACTCGGACACGTACGATACAAGCGTTTCCTCGTCAAACGATGATGGCGGCTCCGGGTACGGTTCGATGCCAGCACTGTGAATCGTACGTTCTTCACCGCTGATCACGGGAGTGAAGGTCGTACATACCTCTCCAGTCGGCTCTGGACGCCGGGTACTCGAACAATCGTGGCGGCCTGCGATCGATGCCGGGTCAGGGTCCTCTGGGGTTGCATTTCCACCGTCACTCCACGTCTCTTTTTGCGTGCAGCCCGGTACGCTATTCCCGTCTCCGCTGTCATCAGACGTTTCATCAAGAAACGAAGTGTCTGTCTCGAGACAGCCACCAACCCCGAGAAGAGCACCTGTGCTGATTCCGGTCAGGACTTTCCGGCGATTCATTATTTGGATTCTAATTAGCATATTTATAGATCTTCCCCCAGCAGAATTGTGAATTCTTATCCTCTCAAAACCTTCCTGCTCGATACTGAGCGATTCACGACTCCCCCTGGATGCAGCAAAACAGAGTCGTTCATTTCATTCATGCGTGTGGAAGCAATTGATACAATTGAAGAGATACGCGTGGAACGGCATTCAGCATTTCAAGTCCGGCTGACCTCCACCATCGAACACCTGGATGTGAAAGTCAGAATGCCCACCGAAAGTAACCCAGATATGGTTACACCCCTGTCTGTCGATTGTGTCTTCAACATCATCTGGAATTGAAATCATACCCAATTCGCCATCAGCAGCATATAGAAGCGTATACTCGGCTGGTTCCGTTGACCAGGACGGGTCGATGATCTCATGGTCGTCTTCAGCGACCAGTATCTCGCTATCATAGACTATTTCGCTCTCGCGTTGCAGTTGGAGGAGCACAGTTTGGGATTCGTCGGTTACGTTATCAACGAGGAGACTCCCAATGCGAGTCCCCGTCTCTGAAGCGAACGGGATCGAATCTAAACACCCCGTCGTAGAAACTCCGCCAATCGTGGCAAGCACGTGACGCCGAGATACTGAGAGCGAATTCATACAAGAAATAACCATTACCGAGTTACATATATTCTTCCTTGACGGTATCTGTGGGACTGTACTGATCATTTGGCTGTTCGAGATCGACAGCGTCTCGGATTAACGAAACCGATGACACCAATCTCTTAGCGTACCTGCGAACGGAGTAGGTCAAACAGTTCTTTGACCATACGAAGGGTCTATAACTTAACATCTATACTTATTGTTATGGATCGACGTGAATATCTCGGGCGGTCCACAGTTGTACTGTCCACTCTAGTAGGTGGGTGTTTGAGTAGTGAAACTGAGCCGAGTGCTCCAGAGGGTATGACTGTTGAAACAGAACATTGGCCAAAGGATATTCTTGAGAAGGGGCTATGGTATCAGCATAGGGAACGTGAGGAACCTCCCTCCAATTACTATACGATCATCACTGAGAAGAAAGCGGTCGGCAAGAAAATAGTCGAAGATGATGATGCTGTAGAGGAATTCACTCACAAAACTGATTTTGACCAATCGTATCTTCTGGTTGTCCAGAACATGATGCAGAGTGCACGGTGGTTAGAACTCCAGCGGATTAACCAGAGAGGAGAGAGCGTTGAGGTTGATGTCGTAACCGAATCGCCAGATGAAGACTATGTCGATGATGCAACCGTTCACTCACTCTTGATTCGAGTAACTGACCCAAAAGGTGTTCCTACTGAACTGAACGTAACAATTGATTCAGACCCGATCGATGCATGAATACACTGTAATGATTGTCTGATCAGCCAAATTCATCACCTATTCAAGCAAATTAATATAATGATGTTAATGGCCAGTACGGATGTCTATGAGTCGCTCTATGCTGTCTACTAATGAAAAGGAGAAGTTGGTTCAAGCTAAATGGTTGTCAGTGACTCTACAACGGCTGTTCGGATATCGGTACGGCAAGAGTTCTGTTTTCAACTCCGTTAACGCATCCCCCAGCTACGCTATACCAGACCGCCAATAACTAGTTATATATCCACCACTTTACTAGCACTATGAAACGCCGTGCTCTCCTCTCGATAGCTTCCGTCGTGTGCTCCGGTGGCTGTCTAGCCCTTAATATTGATCCACAGACCAGTTCTCAACGAATCAAAAATCACACGTTTACTATCTATGAACCAGAAAGTGAAGGCTTCGAGCGGATGCCCGGTCCAACTGAGCATCCAGTTGTTTCGTTCGACTTGGATTCATTGAAGATCACTGTCCGGGGGGCTCTCTACGTCGGGTCAAGTGAGTGCAATCAAGTCAGTTTGAAAGATATCTCCTACGACGTAGACGCAGAGCGCCTTACTGTGAGCGTTGGGAGTAGTGACACTGCTCGCTCTCAGAATAATTGTTCACTCGACGAGAGTGTCGATGCTTATCGTTTGGTGGTCACAATGAGAGAGCGATTACCAAAATCGGTGACTGTCAATCAATCTGGTGACCCGTCTGCGAAGTCGGTAACAGTAAGTGGGCCGAACGAACCATGATTAAAATCGGCGCCGAAACCTACGGACAACGTCCTATACGCCATATCTGCTAGTCAGTTACTCAATTTCTGCTGCACATCGACCAAATCAGCGTTTCAGTTAGCCCAAATTATATGTGACTGGTCAACTGATAATCAATATGAATCGACGTTCGTTTCTTTACGGAGTTGGATCGGCCTCTGTCGTGAGCGTTTCTGGGTGTCTTGGCCAGATACCCGCTGCTTCCGGGAGTGGAACTTCTCAACGGGAAGTGAGTATTCACGACCAGGATTCGACTCCGGCTGACTCTCACGTTTCGATCGATGTTGAACTTCTCGAGGAGAGAACTACAGATTCACAACCAGTACAGCTGCAAATTCACATTACGAACGAAGGGTCAGAGCGAGCCTTCTCCGTTGGAGACGGTAGTTGTAGTCTCTTTAATCGATCGAAAGGCGGAAGCGATACCCCCGAAGGGCTCTGGCTCTATTCACCTGGACACGCCGATCGAATTGAGCGGGACGAAGGGAAATGGACGGAAGATCGAAGCGCCGATGAGTACCGTGGGTTTTCCAACCAGGGATGCCCACCACGGCCATTTGAGCCCGATGAATCACTCACAACTCAGTACGAACTGTGGGATGATTACCGTGTCGGGGGCTACTTTGAGACTGGCACCTATCGATGGGAACAACAAGTTTCCGTCTGGAATGATCCCGACACAAAGAGTAGTTCAACTGCCGCCGATTTGTTGTTTGACTGGGGGTTCGAGATAGCCGTTGCAGAACCCTGACTCCTCCACCGGATTCCTTCGGACTTTTTGCTACCATTCTAACCCTAGCGTCAAAGAGTTCGAGCGTGACTCATGCGTGCTCACCACAGATGCTTATTAAGTGGGTTCGAGCTTTGCTAGAAGAAAGCGACAATTGAGAACAGAACGAATTCAAATGGAGCCCGGTTGCTGGTCAGTCGCCTTATTGCTCTGTGGTTAGTGTCCTCGTATTTCCATCCTCATTTTGAATGCGAAGCTCCGCTCGCTGTAGAGTCTCATCTACACTAACTGTGATGATGAACGAATAATAGGTTTCCTGCTGCCCACCCCCTCCAAGTCTGTAGTTGCAACCATACGCCCGAAATTCCTCGTCGTTGGGCCTGGCAACGCCGAGAAACTCGACGTGGTCAGTGGTGATTCGTTCGCTCGTCTCCCAGATGAGAACCACATGTTCGTCGAAACGAATGTCCTCGAAAATGGTGTCAACGTCTCCGTCTTCCCGCTGTTCGGGATCAATCCTCGATTCTAGCTGGTCACGTGCAGTAACGAGGGTCAACGGTGCATATTGCTCTCGGAGGAAATGAAATCTGGTTCTGGTAACGTTGTGACTCACCTGATCGGTTTCGTCGGGTGCGTGCGAGCAGGCTCGACGGCGAATATCCCCATCGGTCTCCGCGTTAGTTTCCTCGTCAGATTGGACGAGACACCCGACGAGAGCACTCGAGACAGACAGTCCAACGCCAGCGAGAACGGAACGTCTGTTCATTACACTGAGATCATCTGCACTGGTGTATATACGTTCTCCCGAGTAAACGCATGATCTGTATGTGGTCTATCGCCACCCCTATCTAACAGCTGGTTCATTGAGAGGGAAGGCGAAAACAATCCTGTGAGGACGGTGCTATAACGCGCTCACCAACAACCAACAGTCACGGTGAGGAGACCAGTCTGTGAAATCCGTCAGCCGCTTGTACGTACACGGTTTCGTCGCCCGGGGTCAGTCCGGTAACGAACTGCGAGACCGTGTCTGATCCCCGCACCTCGTCGGTCGTGTACGTCCAGAGACGGTCTCCGCTCTCGGCGTCGTAGGCGTACACTCGCCCATCTTTCGTCGCGTAGAGGACGTCTCCGGCGCGAGCGACTGGGACGCCGCTGCCGAACCTCGTCGCCACCGTGCCGTCGGCGTGATCAAGCGCCACGAGTTCCTCGTCCGTGGTGGCGTAAACGAGTTTTCCGGCCACGACTGGTGCGCTTCCGGAACGCGCCATTCCGTCTGCGGCAGCCGTCCGCCAGCGAACCGTTCCGTCTGCCGTCTCGACTGCGATAAGTTCCTCCTCGTGGTCGTGATCCGCCGTCACTACGTACACGAGGTCCGCCGTGGCGGCTGGCGACGACCAGTCCGAAATAGGCTCAGGGACGACGAACCGTTCGTCCCCTGATTCGGCGTCGATGGCATGCAACCCGTCCTGGCCGCTGACGTACACTGTCCCGTCGACGACTGCCGGTGTCGATCGACCGTCCGCATCGTACTGCCAGCGTTCGTCCCCCGAAGCGACGTCGAACGCACGAACGCGAGTTCCATCGTAATCGTTGGCCCCGCCACCGTGGACTACGAACACCGTTTCTCCGTCGACGGTCGGAGACCCACCGAAGATTCCCTCCACCTTCTCGCTTTCCCACACGACCTCTTCAGCGTCAGCCGTAAGGCAGTATAGATATCTGATATCCGTGACGAACACGTAGTCGTCGGTGACGGTCGGCTGTCCCTGTACAGCTAGTTCCAGGGAGACTGACGACTGGACCGTCCCTGTTTCGGGGTCGCGGCGGCTACCGTTGAGATACATCTCTCCGTCAGCAAGACCCGGCGTTCCGCGTATATCGTGCGTCCAATCGTGCTCTACGTCCCGAATCCCGTTGCTGTCGGGGTTGTAGCCACTATTCCGCGAGTCGAACCGATACGTCGGCCACTCGCCCGCCATCTCGGTCGAATTACCCTCAGTCGCTTCAAGTTGGCCGAGACAGCCAGCGAGAGCCGACGTTCCGAGTGCGCTTGCAACGAGGACCGCTCGCCTACTGACTGTCGGTCGAACATCTGGAGAGGGCGACATGTATATCTGATTAATCTTTTGACCAATAAATATTCGGTAGGCTTCCAGTATCGGATCGTAACTGGACTCCCTGTGTTGAGCAATCGCTACTTTGGAGATCGGGGAGAATCTCACTCAACATACGCGCTGTGAGCTTATCACGAAACCCTCTCGGTATGGGCAAACCCGTCTAGTTCTATATAATCAGTTCCCGTGTTCACCTGAACGTTCGTCACCACAAAGGGTACTCCCCGACCACAGACTAACCTCTCCAGTGCGGTCACCGGAGACAGTTCCAATTTGGATATTCAATGCAAAACAGGAACCATCATACTCACTGAAGTCGGACCGTTTCCAGTCCGATTGGGGTTGGTCGTCTCGCCATGCATAGAGCACATAGGCCCCCGATTCAGCCGAATAGCCTTCAAAACCCCCTCCTCCGATATGATTTGAATCGGGATCGGCGGCTTCTACGTCCATTGCGCCCCAAAACACTGGCTCATCGTCGTCAACTATTAAAGCGTAAACCGTGTGTGCTTCGAAGTCGTGATTCGAAACGGTGAGCCTCGTTAAGCGGGGTTCCTTTGGCGATCCAACCCCAAGCGATGTACAACCACTAGCCCCGAGAACGAAGGGAACACCACCCCACTGGAGAATTTTCCGGCGCGTCAGCGAAGCCATATAACCACCTGTATGAAAGTTAATAAAAATCTTCTGCTCGACTGTACGAGCCTTCTCCTTCGGCACGTGTATGAAAATATTTTCGAAGGGAACTGATCAAACCCAAAACGAACTGAGCGCTATAATTGGTAACTCCGCCTGGGCGCAGCAAAACGAAGTCGTTCATTTCACTCACGAGTGTGGAATCAACCGATACACACAACTGCTTATTGAACGATCACTTCAACATTTGCCCCACGGTGGGCTATCGTCTCTGAAAACGATATCAGTCAGGTCTGCTCGGCAGTGAATCTGAATGTCGATACAGTCTCCATTTGCACTTTCCACATCTTCTGGAAGAGACAAATTGTAGATTCGTCCTTCCGCCTCCGTCGAATACATAATAGTATACTCACCGGGGTCAGCATCCCATGACTGCTCGATGAGGTTTTCCCCATCATCATCGATCTCGATAGCCTCTTCAAAGACTGTACTTCCCTCTCGATCAAGACGGAGCGTAATAGTGACCGGATCATCTCGCCAGTTACCGATCATAATGTTCCCGATTTGGATTCCGGATTCGGAGCTGGAGGCTGTACAGCCCGCGAAAGCTGAAAGAGCCACAGTTCCGATGATATGCCGGCGAGACAAATGAGGTGTATCCATATACCATCCAATCGTAATCGCATTGATAAATGTTTTATGGACAAGCACTATGTCCAGTTCCTTTACTGATCATTTGACCGTTCGAGATCGACAGGGTCTCGACCGAACGAATCCGATGATACAAATATCTCCGCTTACCTGCGGACTGTGCAATTGAGTTAGGTCAAAGGCTAGTTTGACCGTAGAGAACACATTTAACGATAGCCTGCATCGATATTGACATGAAGCGTCGGAAATTCCTTGCTACAACGGGAACCACCTTCTCTATCTCTCTCGTTGGGTGTCTCAGTGCTCCAACTAGTGAAGGCAACCTTCGTTCTCCTGAAAACTTCACTGGAACCGAAGTAGCGACAGCTACGTTTGATGAGTCCGAGACACCAATTTGCGCTTCGGGGGGAACTATTGATTCGACTATCGAAGGGGATAGCGAGTTGGGAACGATTACGAACCACGAGTTTTTCCAGGATGACACGGGTCGATACGGTGTTCGTGGCCGGTATGAAGGGGGCTATCTCCAGTGGATAGATGCGACGTTCTTTTCTGGAACAGGCGTACTCACTGAGACGCGGCACAACATCTATGGATTCTCTGGCGAGCCCTACGAGTTCATGATCGTGACCTCCGAGGGGGACTCATCTGAGATAGACAACTACCAATTGACCTTACCGGATGGTGCTAATAGCGGCCCTGGCCCCTCGACCAAAGAAGGGCTTGAACTCCTCGAGAAGGGATGGGGAGTTCTCGGCACAAGCGGTAATAACGAGGTCTATGGCTTCGCTGCGACGATTCAAAACACGGAGGCTGAAAGTGTTAGACAGATCTACATGCGGGTCAAATCACACATTGACGATAACACACTGGTACACACCGACCAAGGTTTTGTGAGAGAACTGGAGCCAATGGAGACGTATACTTTCTACTCCCCGTATCTTCGATGCGACCCCGGTGATGTATCCGAAGTGGATTTTCAATATTTTCGACTACAAGACGCGTAGGTCCCGGCGAGTGATGTGTGCGTATTCTGCGCTGATTATTTGACCATTCGAGATCAACAGGGTCTCAGGTGAACGAATCCGATGAAACCAATCTCTCAGTTTACCCGTCTATTGAGTACACGAGCAGAGATAGTGAGCGAAACTATTTACCTCTGTATTGATAAATAAATAACTAATGGCCGAACTGCCCGCAACACCCTCTACTCATACTGAAAGCGTTTCTCGGCGAAAAATACTTGCTTTGACGGGAGTCATAGCCTCGACCTCAGTTTCGGGATGTAACGATCTCGTCTTAACTAATGATACGGGAGGAGAAGGCGACTCAATTGAAATTATGGTTGAGAATCAAACGGGAGAACTCGCAATGATAGGTGTTCGGGTAGAAGATGATGAGGGAGAACTGTTGTTTAGTCGGGTATACGAACTTGACCCCGATCATCTTGATTCAACTGCTGCTATCGAAACGACTCCGTCAACGGTGGCGGTTTTCACTCCAGAAGGTAACTCCGCTACGTGGGAGTATGCACCTGATTTGGACATTGACTGTGATGGCGAAGATATCGGAATTACATTACAATCAGATCACTCGATCGATTCGTGGTACGCCTGCTAAGGACACCCTCTGTACTGATAGTTGATCGTTCGAGATCGACAGTACCTCCGACGAACAAAATTGATGAAACCAATCTCTCTGCTTACCTTTGAACTGACCGATGAAGTGGTTAGTTGACCAGTGAGTCCACAGGAGCCGTTACCGTTCAGTTTGTGCCAGATTCATGGCGATTGAACACAGTAGTCAAATAGATGTTTTAGCTAAGCTAAGATATATGTGAGTGGTTAGCAAACCATCAGTATGAACCGACGCTCGTTGTTACGAGGGATCGGGCTTGCTTCTGTTGGGAGTATTTCTGGCTGCCTTTCACGAGCCAAAGACAATTCGAGCGGGCATACCCTGGAAACCGAACCTGAAGCACTAAGCGAAGAAGGTGAGTGCGAATATCCGGATGCATCTATGGAATTGCATGAGCCTGTTACTGAGACTCGCCCTAACTCAGTAGTGGTTGACTATTCTGCCCTTCATGAGTTGTCGAAAACACTTTTCGATTTTTATGATGCAAGAGGGAGTGCAGTCGCTTGTGAAGACACGAAGCATTTCCGTAAAATGTTCCGCGATCTAAGAGATATTGGTGGATATCCATACTCCGATGGATCGGACTCTCGCTACTCAAGACTATATATTAGCTCAAACATCGGCTACGTTGAACTAGATGAATTGATTCTGTATGATCAGGTTCTGAGTTGACTCTCTTTATTGGCGTAACCGACTCAAAGGGTGAGTTCAGCTCAACGGTTTCGTTTTCCACATGGGAAGCCAGTGAACCAGCTATTGAGTAGATTTGAATTGGGTAGATCACAAAGGTGAAAGACATGATTGAGCTTCTAGAAGACTTATATTGTTCTGAAATTTGAATTATGTATGAAACGACGAGCGTTGCTTGCCGGGGCGGGTATCTCGTTCTCGGCTTTCGCAGGGTGTCTAAGCGAGGGTAGTGCCACAGACGACGATGGACGTTCTGATCAACCATGTGGCGCTATCGAGGATGATGTTGAGGTCGAAAACGAGCCGGGAGAGAGTTTCCCCACCGTGACACTCGAAGCCGAAGAGTCGGGTGTAGATCACGTGAAGGTCTCTGTCGATCTCCTTCGACACTTCGGCGACGAAGCGCCCGCGAGATTTCGGATCACCGTGATGAACGACAGTGATGAAGAGCAGACACTGACCTTCCTCATGCTGCAACCGTTTCCGCCAGTAGCCGGTCACCACACCGAAATCGACTCGATGCTGTTTATTGATCCAGATGAGTATTCCGGGATGGACGTTCCAGACGACCCACAAAATGGCTGCTGGGAAGTGGAGGGGGGATATGATATTTCAGACGTAGAAGACGTTGTAACGGTAGAACCGTGCGAAGAAATCTCTAGAGAGTACGATGTGTATTCCTCGCTTGGCAATTCTGAGTGTCTTGAGGAAGGAGAATATCGGTTTGAGACTCAGGATATGGGCGAGCAAGGCAACGACTGGGGTTTTTCTCTGTTTCTCTCCTATCGCTGACCCTCTTTTCACCTTTGTGTATGTGGCGTAGCAGGTAGCTGGCCCTCTTTCCTGCTCTGAGGAGCACCTACCCTCGATGACCGGTTTCCATCCCGCAGCGTGTCATAGAAACGCTCACAACCCTCGTTGCCGTTCTCGATGATCGATTAGTTCAGGGGAAGCAGTGATCGTGCCTAAATATTCAGAAAGCCACTGAAACCAGTATTTGAGTCTGGAGAAAGCACTTATATCGTTCCCACTTATAATCTGATATGAACCGACGTAGACTTCTCGCGGTGTCCGGTGGTGGTTTCGTTGCCCCATTTGCTGGGTGTCTCAGTGACTCTAACGAAACTCCCAACACAGATGAAGAAGATTCTCATAACCAGACTGGCCCTGAGGAAACAGATAACCAGACTAATACTGAGGAGAACGCGTCAGAGAGCGATTCACAAGACGAGAATGATGATTGCGCCGGCTCGCTCGAGCCTAAATCAGGGTACGGAAAGGCCGATCCAATCGAGGAAACTATTAAAGTAGATGAAATTAAGGATGCAGAGCAGGAATGCGAGCAAATCGCTCTTGTTACTATATTCACGCAAGTGGAAGAAGAGACGGATTTAGATGATGTCAATGACGAAAAGAACTGGCTTTCATCCAGTGTGTCTGAAGGACGTATAACATTGATAATCCGATCCGAAACAAACCAAAGTGGGACTCTCGTCAGGTGTCCCCCTACTGAGTATCAATACGAAGACGTAGCGGCCTCCCTTCCGAGCAAAATCACAATTATACTCCAATCAGATGATGATTCGTTCGATTGGTCTCGGAAGGTTATTATAGAACAGCGTCACACCAGTCTCGATTAAAAATTTCAACAAACTCTCCGTGTTCCGCTTGTAGAACCATCCCCACGTGACCCTTCGTCGCTCACTAAGCATATTCACTGAGCGACTGATTCATCCTGACTTGAGGGTGAAAGCAATATCCTGGGAGTGTTTCTATGATAGACTCTCCCGTGCACCAGTCGCGACCTCCATCCAGTATATCCCTCGGAACCGATCCTCGCTTAAGTGTTCTACCACTACCAACGCTGTCTTTCTCAAATTATCAATCTAAAAGCTGAAACTGCTATTTGTCTCTCGAAAATGTATTTATTTGTGAACAGTGTACTGACTCGCACGCGATGTCCCCCTCACAACCTCCCTCCACACGACGCGGGTTCCTCAAAACAACTGCCGGAGTCTCGGCGATTGCGATTGCTGGATGTCTCGGTAGCGCTCCGTCGAAAGACCCCCAGTCTCGTGCCGGCACACCACAGTCCGATGGGAACAGTCCTGAAGCCGCCAACTCCCTCGATGATACGTGGCCTCAGTTCGGTGCCAATCCCCGGAACACCGGATACGTCTCGACAGTTGCCGGGCCAGGCACAGACGAGCCGGAACTCGCGTGGCGATACACTGCCGGGACGCCCACGATGAATACCTCTCCAATCGTCGGGGATGGTACGGTCTACGTACCCGGCAGCGGCAACCCAGGGTTGATTCACGCGATCGACATCGAAACCGGTGACAACGTCTGGCAGTTCGAGCCGGCTGGATACGCGTCATCCGCCCTTGCGCTTGGGGACGGCATGCTCTTTGTCGGCACGTGGGGCAAACAGTTCTACGCACTCGACGCCGAATCCGGTGATGAACTCTGGAGCCAGGAGATAGGACATCGGTTCGGCTCTTCGTCCCCAGTTATCGTTGACGACACAATCTATGTCGGGACAATCGGTGACGGCCCGTTGGTCGTGAGGGGTCCCGAAGACGAAGAGACGTTCGAAGCCTGTGCGTTTCTCGCGTTGGATGCAGAGACGGGCGAACGAAAGTGGCAGTACCGCGAATTCAGCGAGAAAGAGAACATTAGTTCTTCGCCCGCCGTTGCCGATGGGCGGGTCTACTTTGGCGGGGAGAGCGGGGTGTACGCGTTGGATAGTGAAACGGGAGAGGAAGTCTGGACGCGAGACATTCCGACCCACCCCGACTCCTCGCCAGCCGTCGTCGACGACGTCGTCTACTATGGCGCACCCACCACCAGTGATTCGGGTCCGCCCGCAGAGGTCTGGGCGCTTGATGGATCGACTGGAGAGACACGGTGGTCCGTTGGGATCGACGACGTAAGTCTTCGAACGTCGCCAGCCGTTGCTGATGGGGTGGTCTACGTGGCAGCATCGTCGGTGCGGACCTGTCTTACTGTTGGAGGTGGTGAGTCTGAGTGTTCTGGCGTGACCCGCGGACAGTTATACGCGCTCGACGCAGCAAGCGGTGAGCGACAGTGGACGGCTGAGCTCGAGACCGACACCCGTTCGTCCCCAGCGGTTGCGGACGGAGTCATCTATGTGGGATGCCGGGATGGCCTCTCGGCTGTTACCACTGCTGGCGAGAATGCGTGGCGGGTGACGTTTGAAAGCGATCGTGGAGATGGCCCCTACGTGAAATCATCACCAGCGGTCGCTAATGGGTACGTCTTCATCGGTGCCTCCGATGGGCGGCTTCGAGCGTTCAGCGCGGCAGAGTCAACATAGCGCGGTTCTCATCGATATTAACAGAACTGAGGATCTATCAGGCTTGCTCCTTGCCTGAGAGCGAACGGCTAGTGACAGACTTGCGTTCTGTATTTAGCATGCTGCATCTACCAACCACTGTTGAGGTTTCGCACAAAACTATGGTTTGCACCGAAAATATCTATCAGAGGGAAATCCGGATTCTCTCTCGGACAGGATGACTTTCGATTGGGGGCGCTACTGCCGATCAACAACGGAAACCTGCTCTTAAGATTAGAATTAATATTAAAACCAACCTCACCGCTGTTCCCACCCTGGTCTCGGTGATCCTGGAAGATCATCTGTAGCGTCGAGTAACTCTTCCTCAGTCGTCCAGGGACAACATCGCCCGTGGAGTTCGAAGAGACGGAAGTCGTTCAGATGCACCCAGCTGTACGATGGAACCTCGATATCGTGTTCCTCAAGCTTGGTCCTCACCGCATCGACCGAGATGTCGATTCCAGCTTGGTTTGCTCGTTCGACGAGCGCCTCGAGTTCTGCAGTCTCTGTCTCGCCATCGATGTCGGTGGCAGCTCTGATCTGCGCAGCAGCAGCGACTACATCACGTTCGTCAGTAAGGTGATCTTCCGTTTCCCACTGGTATGCGCGTGGGAAGGCGTACGCCTTTTCGAAGTACTCGGTTTCGCCCAGTTTGCCGAGTTCGTTGATCTCACCGCCCGCATCTTGCTCGAACACAGCAGCCACGTAATCACAGAGTGTCGCCGTGATATGGAACTTCACGCGGAACTCCGGAAGTCGAGGGAGGTCGATGTCTGAGAGGTCTCCAATGAGGAAGGCATATGTTCCGTATCGGCGGTTTAGCCGGTCGTTGACTGCCCGTACGCGTCGGAGATACGGATCACGGTAGCTCCCGAGGACGAGATACGCGGTTTGATCACGGTCGTAGATTGCCGGCGTCTCTTTGTTTGCCCACGAAAGGATTTGCACAGCCTCCGCCGATCCGACATCGAGCCCTCGTAAGGCCTGCTGCACAGCCCTCATAATCTCGCCCGAGTTCGGGGGAACTGACGGAGCACTCATAAGCGGGAACAGTACTGGCTGGGTAAAAGGCGTTTCTAACTGACTCAGTGTTTTGGCGATTTAATTGACTTGTTCAACCCAAACCGTTATGCAGTCGAGTCCACTACTCTACAGTATGAGCGATACGGCCCCCGAAGGGTTCGAGGATTCCTTCGCAGAGCAGCAGCGAATGCGTGAGCTGCTCTCCCAGGAGACGCGCCACCTCATCTTGCAGTTGATCCTCGGTCACCCAGCACACCTCGCGTCGTTGGCCGAACTCGACTACATGATTCCGAAGAACGAGGCGGCCATCCTCGACCAACTCGAGACGCTCCAAGAGGCAGGAATCCTTGACGTCTTCGTGCACGAACCCAACGTGTCGACGCGAGATCTCCCGTCAAAGTTCTGGGGACCGACCGAGCGCGGGGTTGAGATCCTCTACGAACATAATTTCCTGCGGGGCGTCCCTATTGCACGCGCTGTCTACGAGGAAACGAAAAAATCCGAGCGGGTGCAGCGCCACGAGGACGCACCGCGACCCACGCTTCCCAAAGCCGTGAGAGAGGCACTCGAATTCGACGAACCGGATATGGAAGAGGCTGAGGTCCCCTAGCGGTCTGTTAGGTGGGTCTCGAAGAGAGTGATTTTTCGCTGCCTTCAGGTTGGCTGGCACTTCGAGCGCCACATCCGTCACTGCGACTGTTGGAAGCGATGGTGAATGGCTGCGAGCGCCTTTTCACCTAAGTTGGTATTCATGGTGTCTTCCCGGATGACTGTTCTCTCTGAGCTACCATGGTCGCTCTAAGCTACCGTTATCTCGACGCCTTGCTGTGAGACTATGAATGGGCTGTGTTGTCCTTAATTCTAATATTAACATTAAACATTTCTGAGGGGCTCATAGAAACAAGTATGGTGCTGGGGTTGGCTCTGTTGATACCATAAATGACTAACACAAATTTTCCACGAAATACAAGGCTGTCGCAAGAAGAGAAAGGAGAGCGATTAGCGTAGTCCGATTCATCACGAGGGAAGAATTAACCGGGTTCTATGTAACTACTGGACAGGCAGCTGGTCAGAATCCCGAACTGTGAATCTTGACTCGGAGGCCAACTGCCGCAAGTGCGAGACCTCCGTAAATCAGTATGTCAAGTGGACTCAATAACCCTGCTTCGAGGAAGATTGGGATAGCGAGATAGATTCCGATACAGACGCCTGCGAGGTAGCCGAACGACCAGTATCGGGACGCATCTACAGTCATTACCGCACTCACAATTGAAACAGGAATCACCCACCAGAAGATACCTGATGGGAGCATACCTTGCTCAACCAGCAAAGGAACGAGTTCACTAATCAGGAGGGCAACAACGACGGTCTCGACAATCATCCCGAAACCTCGTTTGACACCGTGGTCCATACCTGGCATCTTGCCAGAGTATCATTGGTGTGAGAAATAGATATTTCGCTGTATTTAGCGATATAGTCACCAGGCACATCGTCCCGCCTTCGTACCCGATAGCGCTCTACGTTCAGCACGACTCCGGCAACCTTTCAGACCTCAAGTGTTCAACAAAGCTTGGGAGTTCTCACGCTTCCATCCGTAACCAATGATAGCTGAGTCACTACAGCTGACCGGTTGTTTCTAGAATTAATCTTAATATTAGGATTAATACATGGTCAGGAGACTCCCCTTCTGCTTTAACCAACAGTCTCGATACAATTGGAATAGTGTTGGTTAATTCAGTCCTTGAGGAGATCGTCGACTTGCTTCGCGGTTTCAGCTGCTTGGATGTCGGAGTACGACTCGTGGGTCGTCTCGATGCTCGCGTGTCGGAGTGCTGATTGGGCGAGTTCGGCGTGGCCGCTCGCGTAGAGCTCGTGACCAAGCCCTCGACGGGCACCGTGTGGCTTCAGGTAGTCACCGTCGACATCGAGGTCAGCACTATCACACAGCCGCTTCATCAAGTTGCGAGCACTGTTCGTCGATAGCGCTGGTGGAATGACCTCATATTCTCGGAGCACTGTATCGATATCGTTGCGTTCGAGGATGGTCTCGATCTCGCCGTCCGAAATTCCCTCGTGGGCCAGCTGCTCGCGAACGGCGCGATATTTCGACGGGGCGTGTCCACTGGGAAAGACCGGCCATTCATCGGTTGGGGGATCTAGGACAGTCCTGTACCGCTCTAATGTCGTTGCGGCCCGCTCGGGAAGCTGGGCATACTCGTATTCTCGTGACTTCCCGAGGACGCGGACAGCGCCGGCGTTGAGTTGGACGTCTCCCCAGGTGATGCCGTTCCGCTTGTCGTCTGAGGGTTCAGCGAACACCTCCGCGCCGCGAACACCAGAGAGTCCCAGGAGATAGACGACTGCTCGGTCGCGAAAGGCCCGCTCACGACTCACGTCCGCTTCTTCGTCAAGAGCGTGGTCGACACGATCGTCGACGTAGCGCATGATCGCCTGCCGCTCCTTTTCCCGCCAGAACTGCCGGTCGGCGTCACCGAGGTCCTCGGGGAGCTCGTCGGTGGCGCGCTTGGCCTTCGCCGGATTCGTATCGAGGAGTTCGTCGGCGACACAGAACGTGAGGAATGCGCGGACGTACGCGTAGTAGGTAGTTGCGGTACTCGCTTTTAGATCGCCGTCGCGGGCCCGTTTCTTGAGGTGCCGTGCGTATCGGCGGCAATCGAGGACGTTCAGATCCTCGAGGTTCGTCACACCGCGCTCCTCGCGCAGCCAGGTGCGCCACGTCGCGAGGGTCGACGCGAAGTTCTTCCGGGAGTTGCCAGCCTCGACGCTGTCGAGGTACTGCTGGATCGCCGTCTCGACCGGTGTTTCCCCGGGTGTAGCGTCGCCCTCGTCGGGTTCCATGGTTCGTGCTCGACCGACGGCGGCGACCCTAGTAAAGTTACTGTGTCAAACTCGTCTAAGAAATAGTATATTATTTGTTATGATCGGGTAGCCGGTGGAGTAGTGGGGTATTACTTGAGTTCAAATGTACACCCGAAAGTCCATGAGATCCAGGTCGCAACGAACGGACGCAATGGCAGAAAACAGTTCTCTCACCGCAACTCTAGCCGATAACCCACGACTAATGGGCGTATTGTTTACGATATGCCTCCTCCTGTCCCAGGCAGGCACCGTAGCCGCCGGCAACGGGTCCACTATCGGCTAAGGAAGGTCGGCAGAAGTGACATCAGTTGACCAGTGAAACTCGTCGTCCACAATCGCTGGAACTCTCTCAAGAGAGAGGAGATTGACGATTTCTGGCAGCGATAGCCTGATTGGCGGAAGTTCACCACCGACGAGAAAATGTTGGTCAACGCTGGGAACATAGGGCGTGTAACAGGCACCCATTGCCGGCCCAAGCGTTGGATACGTCGCTATCCGAAGCTCATATCCCTCGTCGTCCGGTGGCCGGACGACCCGCAAGAGATTCGGTGTCCCGTTCTCGGATTGCGCGACCTGGACGCCACCATCACCGATAACGGTATAGCGCCCTTCGACGGTATAGCGATGCCCCACAACTGTAAGAGCCGATCTAAGTGAATAGCCGGCATTGAGTAGCCCCGCAACGAGCTGGCCGATGGCAGTCGCGTTTGTGTTATCGACTGCGCCGTGGGTTACGATCCCACCGATGCTTCCCCCTTCGATGAGAGCCAATCCCTGATTGTAGGACCGGCACCCATTCAAGAAGAACGTATCGACACCCACGGTAGCAAGATCGGATGCGTTGAGCACCCCATCGCGACAGACGAATCCGCCATGCTCCACGTGGCCGATATAATGGAGGAAATCGAGATCTGTTGCGAGTAGGGCCCGTAGATCATCGCGGGCGAGACTCCTGTGGACGGTCACTGTAAATGGAAGTTCCTCGCGGTCACCGTAGAGATCGCCATCGCCCACCTCGGCACCCATTTGATCATCATTACAAACAACGCCGATATTGATGGGGTCACCGGTTGCTTGAGAGTCAAATCGGTTCCGGACACCGCCTAAGTGCAGATCGTTCGCATTCACAGAACGCCCCTCGCCGAACCAAGCGCGTTCGAGTGTATCGGTGGCTGAAACCCGAACATATGATAATTCCGGCGACGAATTGGCTGTGTCAGTCGGCGATATTGTAGACCTGACGAATTCCTCATATCCTGGTGGAGAGATTGGGTGGGGGTCGATCGGTTCCCGTTGCTCAACGCTGATGGTCGACAATGCGTTCGCCGCATACGGGAGAAATTCCGTCGAAGCCGGTGCTGGCGACAGATGCGTCGACAAGTACCACGTCGGAACCAGATCCAGTACCGATTCAGAGGGGATGTCCAGATAACGAGTGACGCGCTCAGAGATCGGCGCGTCATAGAGGTCTCGAAGCGGGATATCCACTCGTTCTGTGAGTTCCCGACGTTCGTGGAGGTCTAACGGATACCGCCCTACTGTCCGGACGACACAATCGAGCAAGAACATCTGCTGTAATGTTTCAGTGACGGCTCCCTGGAGACCGTCTGGCCCCTCCAGAGATCGGACGGTAGTGTCATCGGCAAGCAGGCGGGCAGTCTCACCTGGTACGACGCGAGCGCCGAGATAGTGAGCCAATGTCGCGACGGAGTACACGGCTGAGCGGGTAGGGGGTACCTCGATTTGCAAGCCTGTTTCGGGTGGAGCGACTGCCTCTGGAATTGACAGTGATTCACCAAGCTCGATCGCGGGGGGATGTCCCCGAAGGGACGGAAACGATCGCTCCGGACTGGTCGTCTTGAGCGCCGATCCAAACGTCGAAATAGCCGCCATCAGATCTTCGGGAGCAGCTGTTGTTGTGACCGTCGCCGCTGGCTGATCGTGGTACGATCGGGCTGCCAGGTCAACCGAAGTCACTTCACCGAACGAGAGATACATTGTATCGCTCGACGAGCGTATGGTCACTTGCCCCGACACCCGCAGATAGAGCTTGATTGGGGCTGCGATCTCGATTTCATATTCGGCATCAGGCAGTTCTTCCCAAGCGAAGTCGTGACACTCGGCCACCATCTCCCCGCTCGCATCACGAACTAGGACTGCTACTACATACGGCAGCTCGAGTTCCTCGACCTGACATGAAACAGCATCGTCAATTGGAGCCCGAAACCGGTTCTCCGAGCCCATTTCTAGCGTGACCGCCGGCTGAATCGACAGCGAAAACCGTCGGCCTTCAATGTGGTCGATGACGCTGATCCCAGACTTCTCGTCGCACTCGCGAATCTCGACTGTCATCCAAGAGAGAACCAGGGCGTCTCATACCCGGTCGCTGTGAGCCGCCACTGCTGCTCAATGCCGACGTCACCCATACGAAGTTCGACGACCGCATCGAATATCGGTGCGAGCGCTTCAACTTCGTCGCTGTCTGCCTCGATCGGGAGCAGGAAGTGGCCTACTCCGTTGTGATCATGAACCATATGACTGATCTCTTTGAGAACCCCGCTGGTTTGCTTGAGGTCACTTGAACCGAGCATGGCGCGGACGGAATCAACGCTAACTCTCAGTTCTCCTGGCACGCTTGGGTTAATCGCCGAAATGGTTTCGTGAACAATATCAGGAAAGGCTTTTATTCCGCCCGAAACTGGGACAATCGTCAGCCCGTGACCGCCATCGGTATTGGGCCCGTCAGAGGCTGCTGCTGTTCCTGCCCTCGCAGTTGATTGATCAACTAAGGCCGTGGCATTTGACGCAGCCAGACCCGTCATCGACAGGCGACGGCGGGCGGTCTCGAGATCTTGTCCATGGTGGATGAACACGGGAGCGCGAGCAGCATCAGGGTCGCCGAGCAACGTCGCAGCGGCTCGGTCCAACTCCTGTTCAGGAACGGTACCAACAACGAGGAGTGTCGCCCCTGCCCGCTTGAGGGCTGCGAGTGATGGCTCGACAACGATCTTCCCATCAGGACCGATCACGGCCTCGTGTCCATCGACCGAGAGGAAAAGACGACTGTCGTGACGCTCTGTTTCATCGAAAAGTGGTTGAAGAAGGCGATCGAGGGCGTCCGGATCAAGCCACTTCCGAAGCAGCTCACTGATCTCAGCTGGGGACTTAGCCGATTTGGTCGCGATTGCCTGACTAACCGACCAGAGGAGGGAACTCCTCCCCTGCCAGTCATGCTTGAGCGTTACCGCAGCTTCTCTGTGGTCCGACGATTGATCGGTCGGGTATTCTTCTATGTGTCCATCATCACGAACTAACACGGAGGCACCGTCCCACGACACCTCGATTGCTATTCGAACACCCGACTGCGAATCGGTTGGAAAGTTTGCGAGAATACGATCAACACTATCCGGGTCGATCCGATCGTTCAATGTAGATATGGTGAATGGATCAGCTCCCATTGCCGCCGCAGCTGGCGGGACGAGCACAGTGGCTGCACGTTCTACGTCAGGGTCAAAGGGCTGCGACGGGAGTGACCGCCCAGCGGTCAAAAACGGCCAACGCATCCCCCGCTTTTCGGTATCCATGCAAAGTAATCGCGATCAAGAGTTGAGTATCATTCGGTCAGTTCACACGAAGCTCATTGGCTGCCCGATGTCCTCTGATTTATAGTCGGTGACGGCGTTTTACCCCCAATGGATAACGATAGAGGAGGTTCACCATCCGCGAGTGATGAAACCCGCCGTCAGCTCGACAAACTCCTCGCCGTTCTCTCCAACCAACGTAGGCGAGATCTCCTTTATCATCTTCTCGCGGTCGAAGTTACCGATGTAGAGACTCTTGCGATAGAAATGTCAGCAGAAATTGAGAGCGTCCCGACCACCGAAGTCTCCAACGAGATTCGAGAACAGATGCAAATAAACTTGGTTCATACTGATCTTCCGAAACTAGTTGAGATCGGCGCCATCGAGTTTGATCGGCGGACTGGTGATATTCGCAGCCGAAACTTTTCGCCACTACTCGACCAGATCGTGGAAACTTGTCAGAATATCGAAATAGATGGCTAATTGGCCGAGCCGAGACAATAACATCCCACTACTATTACCAATATGCCAGATGGCTGGCTTGCAATTCAAACCGGAGAGGTCACTGAGGACCTCGATATTCATCGAAATTCGGCTCGGTATCTATTGAATAAACTTGAGGAGGACGGTCGCATTCGGAAAGAGGAGTTTCAAGTCGCATCTGAATGCCTTCCCGAGAGATCAAGCCTCGCTCGAGACAATTTCGAATCCAACTAATCCGAATCAATCTGCCTTTCGGCGGTTTTGATCGGCTGTTTCTTATTGGTCCCATTAACAGATCCAAGCAGTTCTCATCGGGCGATGTTTTACCCATGAGTTCGCCGCAAGCTGATGAATCGCCAAACAGCGCCAACCACCGGCTACGACTGACGGCACGGGACGACACCCGAAGGTGCATAACCGCCCGAAACGACCCTACCGCCATAGATCTGATCACACCCTTCACACCGCCATAATTCGGGCCAGTATGGTTTCCCACCGTTGCCTGCTACTTCCACTTTCGCACCGAGGTGGACTGTTTCTATCCAGTACAGTGAACGAGCGCGTATGCTCTCGTGCGAGTGGCGTGACTGCGACCGGATCTCGGGCTACCGGTTCAACGTCAAAAACCGACGTCGGGTCACCCAGGGCATCGAGTACTACTGCGAGCGCCACGCCCTCGAGCGGATCGAGGAGGCCAGTCGAGACCCGTGGCTCGAGATTATGTCGTCGACGAAGCGGTAGGATAGCTTATTCTCTGACGTTAGTATGTGTAGATCGAAGCATGAGCGACAACTCGAGCAACTCAAGGAGAAGCTTCAGGAAGAGAGAGAGAATTGGCATCTAAAACGAGTAGCGAGTTCGAGACAGATTCGAAAAGATGGCACTATTTCGAAGGGAAAGCAGACGGCTTTATTGACGCGGAGAAGTTTGTCGATGAACTACTCGAGCAGTAGCTAATTCGTGACTCCACGATCGTTCGTCTGCCCGTCAACGGACTGCTCGCACTCGACTGGCGGCGCTGCCGAGCTGGCCGAGCACGTCAACACCGAACATCCTGGTGAGTTCCGACGGAAAGACTGGCCTGCGACCGAAGCGGGAAGTAAAGCGCGGACTCGAGAGCAGGACGAAGAGGAGGGGTAGTTCGGCAGGAATTATCGGACTAGTTTCATTAGATATCCGAATATACTATTATCAATGTCATTCTATGAATGTGGGACAGCCGCTGGAACGGACATCTGGGCACTAATCGGTTGCTATACTCCTTACATCCCTATGGCGCTAATCATAGTATTTTTAGCGGTTCTTGTGTTCGTAATAGCACGAATGCGTTAACTTGGGATATTACTGGCCAGTTCGAAAAGATCGACGCAAAACAACGAACTCGAAATCAGTAGTCCAAACCGTCCAGTAGGTCACGTACCTCTTGTACGTCCAAACCGTCCAAACCGTCCAAACCGTGCTCGATGACCAGCGGGTAGAAGTGACGGTTCTTCTCGAGTTCTTTACCGAACTCGCGCTCGTACTCCGCGCTTAGAATCTTGTACTGGAGGCCCATCTCCTTTTTCTGCGCTTCCGGGAGGTACAGATACGTCCCAACCTGTTCGTCTTTGATAGACGGTTTGTCCGTCTCGCCCGTCTCTTCCATCTCGCCTGGTTTGTCTGTCTGTGACGGTTTGGACGGTTTTGATTGTTTTGACGGCCGTGGCGTTTCGGACGGTTCGTCCGTCTTGTCCGCTTTGGACTGGACGGCCTCTTTGGATTTGTTTCGGCGCTCTCGAAGCCGGTTGGCTCGATCGCTCATGCTCGCACCTCTGTTTCTTCAAAACCGAATTGGCTATCCAAACCGTCCGCGATATCCAAAAAGACGTCGCACATATCGCTCTCTGGATTGTACTCGAGAAGGGACACGCCCTCCTCGAGCGCGTACTGGACGTCCGCTCGCTCACGGACGCGCCACACAGGAACATCGTCGAACGCAGCATCGATCCACTCGACCATCTCTAGTGCCTGGTTCTTTCGCACGTCGATACGGTTCGCGACGACGCCGACCTCGCTGATCTCGATCTCGTAGTCTAACTCAAGCATCTCGACGTGATCGAAGAGGAGCTCGAACGCGCGCTTACTCGTCGATTCGGCGAGTGCCGGAATCAGAATATTCTGGGTAGCGTATAGCGCATTATCGGTGAGATTCCCAAGGTTTGGAGGCGAGTCCACAATGATGTAATCGTAGTCGTCCTCGACGTATTCGAGCAGGATATCGAGTTGTTCGCCACCGCGCCTCGAGAGCGTCAGTTCGGGTTCGGCAGCCGTCATGTCGATATTCGACGGCAGGACGTCCATCTCGGGATGCTCTTGAATGATCTGGGTGACGTATTCTCGCTTCTCCGCGTCGGTGAGACAGTCGAACAGGCTCGGCGGTTCCTTATCGTACGCCTCTGGCATTCCGAGATCCTCGGTCGCGTTACCCTGTGGATCGATGTCGACGAACAGTACGTTTCTCCCGCGTGCGTTGAGTGCCCCGGCGACGTTGATCGCGACGGTCGTCTTTCCGACGCCACCCTTTTGGTTTGTCACTGCTATCTTTGCCGTCTGTGTCATACAAACTGGTTTGTACGGGCAAGATATAAAAGCTTGTCAGACAGTTCCAGTAGATTATATCCCATCGAGCGGCCAACGGCAGCGAGACATCCACAGGACGACCTCCTCGTGATCGAAGCGCACGCCGAGTATTCCCGCTCGCGTTCTGAGTCAATATTCAGCCAGAATTGCACGACGAGTGCCTCTCGTT